>WLDW01000050.1 GCA_009704605.1 Actinomycetota bacterium | reverse complement strand
TTTTGGGCAACTAGCTACTCCTTGAAAGTCACTTGCCAGTCTAAGCCAAAGCGATTTTTGAAGCTTAGAAGATTGCTTTGGCTAGGCTAGAGCCATGAAATGCACAAACTGCAACGCCAAACTGGCCGAAACTGACCTCAATTGCCCAAGCTGTGATCAGATCACAGCCCGCACCCGCGAGGACCTTCAGAAAATAGACCCCAAGGTAAACAAGGCCATCGCCTGGAGCCTTATCGCTATGGGCCTTCTGGGTCTTGTTTTTGTGATTTCCAACAGCTGGACCGACTGGTACTCAGGTCTTGACTACGTTGCTCCGGTTTTCCTGCTAGTTGTCGGCGGTCTAGCTTTGTTTAGTATCAACCGGAAGTAAACTTGGGGTAAATAGTACTTATAAAGGGGTATGAGTTGGATCACGACCTAGTTCTCACATTGAACGAAATCACCGCTTTGATGGCCATTAGCTCGGTTGGCATCATTGCCTTGATGGGCATGATGGTTCACCTATCTCTAACAACAATCTTCTCCGGCGAATCGAAGAACACAGCCACAAAAGGCCAGTAGCTTGCCAAGAAAAGCTAAACAAGCAGACAAGCCCTTTTTTCTAAGACACTGGCAGCCAATCACAGCAATCACTTCGGTGGTTATCTTGCTTTCAGGCCTTGGTGTGATCGCCAACGAGAATTATATCCAGGGTCAGATCTCAGCAGCTGCCGACGCTGAATTCGCGGTTGAGTTAGCTCAGCTGCGAGTCGAAGAAGTCTCCGCCACCCTTGATGATTTAGAACTTGCTATCCAAAACGCTCTTGAAATTTCAACCGAAGCGGTTGGTCAAACCTCAGACGGGAAAGACCTAGAGGCGCTTGTTGCTGACATCGAAAAAGCTAAAGAGATTTGGGTCAAGGAAACAACCAGGCTGCTCGAGCTGGAAGCTGCAGTCAAGGCTCTACGACAAAAAATTGACCAAGGAACTAGTTCTGGAACGACAATTGCAACTTTGGTGAAATCTGTAAACGATGCAGTTTCTTCTGATTGGGGCAAGATTGTTGTCCAGATTGTTTCGCTTGGCGAGAAGATAACCTCGGTCCAAGTCGCACAAGCACTTTGGGAACAAGAGCAAGAAGAAGTTGCAGCTGAGAAGGCGGAAGCTGAAGCTGCGGAAGAAGCCGAGCGACTTGCCCGCGCAAGAACCATCGCGCCAACTAGCACCCTGACGGACTCTGGAGGATCCACAGCACCTTCAGCTCCAGCGCCACCGGCTCAAGAAGTAGTGGTAGCGCCAGTTGAGGATGGTGAGAACCTCGCCTATATAACCTCTTACGTCGCAGCTTTGGCGCCAAACTCATTTATTAGTTGGGTTCCTGGTTTGTGTGATGGTTACTACGTTTGCGGTCGCGCTTGGGTGGGTGGCGTCAACTCAACGCCAGTACGAATCGAGCTGGATCCAGCCCTATATGACATTTATGTAAACACCGTAGGAATCTCAGTACTTGTTCACGAAGCAGCTCATGCTAGGCAGTGGTTAAAATATGGCTCGAACATCATCACCGCGAATGAGGGTTACACCGGGTTGGTCGGAACAATTGCGGTTGAGCGCATGGCGGATTGTGCGACCATCGTGAAGCTTGGTTACTCGACGAATGTTTATACCAGTAGCTGCACACCGAGTGAGCTCGAGGCTGCCGCAACAATCTGGTAGTCAAGCAGGTTACCGCGCTGTTGGTTAGCGCGAACTGCAGTGATTAAAAAGTTAGCTTGATGCCTCGTGATACTTAATTCTGTTAGATAACCTCCTTTCGCAGCTCAGCTAACCAATGTGGGGATAACCGAAGGTCTTGTTTTTGCTTGTAATAGGATTAAGTTATGTCTAGAAAGCCCCGCGAAACTGTAAACAGCACAGTTGATCTGATCCCTGAGGTGCAGGCAATAGCGGATGACTTGGGGACAAGTATCTCCACCAGAGATTTGATAATTCTTGCCTCAATAGATCAGATGACTGAGACCGGGCCGGTTGATTTCAACTCAGGTGCTGTGTGTGACCTGTTGAATCTAAAGCACCCAATGATCAACTACTACTTTGGTTCTCGCGATGGCTTGATTGCCGAAGCTTCTATCTGGGCCTACCGAGGCTGGTCAGAGAAAGTCATGACTGCTACCCGTAATGCTCCAAAAAATGCCGAGAAGCGATTGCGAGCCTATCTTGAGGCGTGCCTGGAGTGGGCAGAAAACATGCGGGCAGTTACCGTGCTTTCCCAGTACCCAGTTCTATCCAAAGCGGTGAAAGACCTGATTGATGACGGTTATTCAGTCGAATTACAGAAGGACTTTGAATACCACCTAGTGTTTTTGGCAACTCTGATAATTGACATGCGAACTGGCAAAAACTCAGATCTAGATTTTGACAAGACCAACTACCCAAAGGGCAAATACACGTTGAGCCACCCAAGAGAGCTACTTGAGGCAGCAAGCATTGCCTGGGCGTCCCATGGAATTATGATGTGGCGAAGTGGTTCTCACATCCCCACCACTAACTTGCGAAAAGAATTTACGGCGAAGCTGAGTGAAGATTTAGCAATGAAATTGCATGTTGACAATATCGTTGAAATTGCCAGAGGACACAAATAGCCCCATAAGTGGGACCCTTCTTGCGCTAGCTTCTCGTAACTTCGGTGGTACCCTGAGGCAACGAGGGTAACCGAGCTAGCTGGTTTAGGAGAAAAAACATGGATATCAATCAAATTCACCCAACACTTAGAAAAGCAACCGCCTCCTTTCCCAAACTGCCTGTTACCAGCGGTTTGGGAAGAGTTATCACCAGGTCTTTGCTTCCGTTGCTTCTTCCAAAGACAAAGGTTCCGGCTGGCATAACAATTGAGCAGGTAATAACAGCTGGAGGTTTAAAACTTAGAATTTACACTCCCGCTGGGCAAAAAACTCGTGCCGCCATGCTTTACATTCACGGTGGTGGAATGATGATCGGTTCTCCCGCGATGGATGATGCACTACTTGCTAGCACTGCTGCAGAGCTCGATATCTTGATTGTCTCTCCGGATTACAGACTCGCTCCAGAACACCCATACCCTGCTCCAGTTGATGACTGTCACAGCGCCTGGAAATGGATGCACGAAAATCTCTCTGAAAGAGGAATTGATGCCAACCGAATTGCTATTGGTGGCGAAAGTGCCGGAGGTGGCTTAGCTGCTGGATTAGTGCTTCGAATTCACGACGAGGGTGGCGCACAACCAGTTGCCCAGTGGCTATTTTGCCCCATGCTAGATGATCGAACTGCTCGCGATCGGTCTCTTGATGATCTAGATCACTATGTCTGGAACAACAAAATGAACCTGGTTGGCTGGAAATCCTACCTTGGAAACAGCTTCGGGACAGAACAAATCTCTGCCTACGCAGCTCCATCTAGAAGGGCTGATTTCAAAGGATTACCAAAAGCTTGGATAGGCGTTGGCGATGTTGAGCTGTTCTTCGAAGAAGACAAGGCTTATGCCAACAAACTATCTGCGGCAGGAGTTTCATGCCAGCTTGATATAGTTGCTGGTGCGCCTCACGCGTTCGAAGGTCTGGCTCCAGAGTCAGATCTAGCCAAGGATTACTTGGCTAAAGCAAAGAGTTGGCTCGAAACAGCACTTTCGGCCTGAACCTATAAGCTTGCCTATCTGGTTTCGGCAAATATGTATGCCGCTAGCGCAGCATTGAGCTCTGAAGCTTCAATCCCGAGCACCTTAGATACTGCTTCGTCCCAGCCCTCAGTGCTACTTAGCACCTGAAGGTTGTGAACATCTAAGAAGCTGAAGTTCATGTATAGGTACTCATAGCCCAGCATCCCAAGATTGTAGGCAATGTTTGAGTCTCCCTGGCAGATCTGATCGCTGGTCAGTAGCCCAAGTAACTCGGATTCGGATAGCTTTGCCACATCGGTTTTGCTCGCCCTTAGTTCAGAGATGATCTCATCTCTATATCTCGAGCTTGATTCAAGATAAGTCTCAAAGAAAGTTGCCTGGCCCTCAGCCATCCAGCACCTGCCACCGTAACCAAATACTGCTTGGTAAAAGTGAGCTGCCTCGTGCCTGGATACATAATCAATGCCACGATTCGTGAAAGCTGTTCCAACCACATTGTTCTGGTAGTTTTTGCCGTTGAGAGTGTTACCGGCACCACAGAAAATATCCGCTCTGAGCCTGCAGTGCCCGAGTTCGTTTTTTTCCTCATTCCACATCTCTACAGGAAAGCTTGGATCCTGCGCGGATCGGAAATCCACCCACCACTGGTAATCTTTCTCACTTGCCAAAACCCAGTCTTGATTTAGCGACTCAAGTCCTAGAAATTGATACATCTTGAGCTTCTCCGAGAATTGATTCACAACCTTCTCGACCCTGGCAGGATCGGCTGTTGGTCCTAGGGTGTATTCAATCTCGAACGGCTCGAGCTGCTTGGCAGCCTCATCGATTGCTATGTAATGAGCTTTGAGCGCTTCCAGGGTTTTGCCTTCTGGAAGAGAAGTGATCAATTCGGTGATTTGTTCTTGGGTGAGCTCAACGATTGCTTCTTCGCTAGCCTCCGGCGACGCTGGGGTCGAATTGGTTGAGTCTGGGGAAATTGAACAGCCAGAAAGAAGAATGACGGTGCAGGCAGCGATAGACAACTTCAACAACTTTGGCATAAGGACCCCCCAGTGCTCTCATGTTCGCTTCATCTCTAGAGTAAGGCATAGGTTTTGCCCTATGTAGGTGGACCTAGCCAAACCTCAAAGACCAAATACAATTTGTCTAGGAGGTGTCTAGTTGACTAAGCGAAGCCCTGGAATCAGTCTGGCAAATGCGCCTGTTAGCTACGGTGCCTTTGAGGTCACGGTCGGAATTGACCCAAATACCCCAGATGGAATCGCAATTCTTGATGAAGTTTCATCGGCAGGATACAAGGGTATCGACCTAGGGCCAGTTGGTTATCTGGGTCTAGGAAAAGAACTTGGAATGCGGCTGGCTGATCGCAATCTTGGCCTTGCCGGTGCTTACTTAGAGTTTCCTTTTGCTGATAAGGCAAGGCTTGCTGAAAGCCTCAAAGATCTTGATGCCATGCTCGATACCTTTGATGCGGTTGTGCCATATATTTCTGGCCCACAACCTCGCCCAACCATTGCCGACAACGGAAGCCCTTTCCGAAATGCCAACCCTGGCTCAGGAAGACGCGATCCATCCAGTGGCCATGATGAGGCTACTTGGGAAAAATTCGGTGAGGGGCTTCGAATCGTTGTCGATAGGTGCCGCTCTCGCGGATACGAGCCAACTTTTCACAATGAGACCGGGACGTTTGTGGAGGCACCGGAAGAAATAGAAAAGATGCTTTCGGTTTCCGATGTCGGCTGGTGTTTGGATACCGGCCACTTCCTTCTTGGAGGCGGTGAACCGGTTACTGCTCTAAACAAGTGGTTTGACCGGATAAACCACATCCATATAAAGGATGCAACCCTTAGCCGCTTTGAGAAGATAGTCGAAGCCAAGGCCCCAACCACAGCAATCTGGGATCAGGAAATCTTCCCAATTTTGGGCCAAGGCGATCTACAACTAGAGACTTTCGTTGAAGACATGCACAAGCTTGGCTTCCAGGGTTGGGCGGTTGTCGAACAGGACATATTCCCCAAGACCGCAGCTAGATTCCAGCGCGCCGCTGAAGATCAGCGCGAGAACCGCAAGATCCTTTCGAAGCTGGGTCTCTAATGAGCAATTTCAAGCTCGGACTAGTTGGCGGTGGCCGTATGGGTCAGATGCACCTGCGGGCACTCTCGACTTCTAGTCAAGTGGCTGTAACTTCAGTGGTTGAACCGTTTGAATCAACGGCTGAGAAAATTAGGAGCCTGGGTTATAAGGTCTATCCCAATTTAGAGCAGATGGTTGATGCCGAGAAATTAGATGGGATCCTGGTCGCGGCCCCCACAGATCAACACCTAAAGGTAATAAGTGAAATTGCCGCTACGGGACTCTCGATTCTTTCCGAGAAACCATGCGGTTTGAATTCAGATCAGGCTCGCCAAGCCGGTGAAATCTGCATCAAAAACGGGGTCAAATTACAAGTTGCCTACTGGCGCAGATTTATTCCCGAGCTTAGAGAAGTAGCCAGAAAGATTGCATCTGGTGAGATTGGTGAAGTCCATTTCATAAATGCTTCCCAGTGGGACGAATCCCCTCCTCGCAAAGAGTTTCGCCTGGCAAGCGGTGGCATCTTTGTTGACATGGCCGTGCACGAAATTGATCAGATTCGTTGGCTCACCGGTCAAGAAGTAGTAAAGACAAAAACTTCAATTTTTCCTCAAACTGAAGACTCCAAGGGCGACACAGATAGCACTCAATCGATTTTGGAAATGTCTGGTGGTGCTATTGGTCTAGTTTCACTGGGAAGATTCCACCCGGGTGGGGATTTAGTCTCTGCTGAAGTGTTTACCTCAAAGGAGCACACCAGAATTGAGATCTTGACCCCTTCCACTGGAGAAAAACCGCAACTTGATGCCCTCAGGCTGCAAGCTGAATCCTTTGCAAGCTGGGTCTCGGGTGGCCCACAAGAAGGTGCCACTTCAGCAGATGCCGAAGC
>WLDW01000005.1 GCA_009704605.1 Actinomycetota bacterium | reverse complement strand
GTCTAGAGTCACGATGGTTCCAACCGAAACCTTCTCCTGACGACCGCCTGCGCGAACTACTGCGTAAACCACTTGTTTTACCTTTTTCTAAGTTTGGATTGTTACCACCTGGGCAACAAATCCCTAGTCTAATGGGGCCTAAGCCTTGGGGTCAACCGGTCCATCGCTGGTTGCCCGCCTTGGCTTGCGCTTTACTTCCTGCTTTGCCTCTGGAAGGGCCTCAAGAATGGATTCCAGGCCTGCGGCCTTAGGGTCGGTAACAGGCTCTGCCTCGGCTGTTTTGCCCAGGGTGGAAGCGGCGATCTTGGCCATTACGTTATTGATCTCAACAGCCTTTTCAGGGGTCACGACGTTTGCAACATCCATGTGACCCTTACGCTTTTTCTCGCTCTTTCCTTCATTGTTCGAGCGGGAGCGAACAATTGGCTCGTGGTGAACAATTACTCCCCTGGAATCACAAACCGCACATGGCTCGCTGAAAGATTCCAAAAGCCCGATTCCAAGCTTCTTTCTGGTCATTTGAACAAGACCCAGAGAGGTCACTTCTGCAACCTGATGCTTGGTGCGGTCACGGCCTAGACATTCAATAAGTCGTCTGGAAACGAGATCCCTGTTGGACTCAAGCACCATATCGATAAAGTCCACAACGATGATTCCACCGATGTCGCGCAGTCTAAGCTGACGAACGATTTCCTCAGCAGCTTCCAAGTTGTTCTTGGTTACTGTTTCTTCTAGGTTTCCACCGCTTCCGATGAACTTTCCGGTGTTCACATCAACCACGGTCATAGCCTCGGTGCGGTCAATAACCAGCGATCCACCAGATGGAAGGTAAACCTTGCGCTCCAAAGCCTTGTCAATCTGCTCGCCCACTCGGTAGTGATCAAATAGGTCATCTTTGCCAGAGTAGCTTTCGACTCGATCCATAAGATCAGGTGCCACTGACTCCAAGTACTCGGTGATAACCGACTGGGCGTCATCGCCTGCGATGATCATCTTCTGGAAGTCTTCGTTGAACACGTCTCGAACAATCTTGACCAGAAGATCTGGCTCGGAGTGCAGCAGGGTTGGCGGGGTGGCTTTTTTGAGCTTGTTTTGGATCCCAGTCCACTGCGCCTGGAGTCTCTGGACATCAAGAGTTAGCTGTTCCTCAGTTGCTCCCTCGGCAGCAGTTCTAACAATCACGCTGGCTTCTTCTGGAACGATGTCCTTCAGAATCTTCTTGAGCCTTACTCGTTCCGAATCTGGAAGCTTCTTGGAGATTCCATTCATGTTGCCGTTTGGCACGTAAACCACATACCGTCCAGGCAGAGAAACCTGGGAGGTTAAGCGAGCACCCTTTTGGCCAACCGAGTCCTTTGTTACCTGAACCAAGATGGTGTCGCCTGATTTGAGAGCAAGCTCAATCTTTCTAGGTCTACCCTCTAATCCATCGGCGTCCCAGTTAACTTCGCCAGAATAAAGCACAGCATTTCTGCCCTTGCCGATGTCAACGAAAGCTGCCTCCATAGAAGGAAGTACGTTTTGGACTTTACCTAGGTACACATTTCCAATAAGGGAACCGTCTTGGCTCTGTGCGACGTAGTGCTCAACCAAAACCTTGTCTTCAACAACACAGAGTTGAATCTTGGCGTCCTTGGATCGAACCAGCATCATGCGATCTACCGACTCGCGACGGGCTAAGAATTCGGTTTCGGTAATTGTCTGACGACGTCTCCCGGAGTCTCTGCCATCACGCCTGCGCTGCTTTTTGGCCTCAAGTCTGGTTGAACCCTTAACTCTTTGTGGTTCGTTACTAGGTTCTTTTGGAGCTCGCGGGGTGCGGACCTTTACTACAACGTTTGGAAGGTCTGAAGATTCATCGATTGGCTCTCCAGCTCTGCGGCGAGATCTTCTTCTCAGGTGAGATTCAGACTCGGCCTCGGAGTTTTTCTTGTTGTTTGACTTTTTGCGAGGTTCAACAGGTGGAAGATCCGGTGCCTGAAAGATTAGCGATGTGGCACTTAGCGCAGCCGGCTTAGATCCTGCTTTAGCGATTGCTTTTTCGGAGTCTTTCGCCGCCGCTTTGGGTTCGGCTTTTTTGGCACCCTTTGGGTTAGCTTTTTTAGGGCCCTTCGCGTCGTCTGATTTTGACTTACTCGCTAGAGGCTTCTTGTCCTGTTTCTTAGGAAGCTTCTCAGCTTTTGCTGAATCGTCTTTTTCTTTTGCCATTTTGGTGCTCCAAGCTGCCGATTGGCAAAAGCCCACACACTTTGCCGATATTCGGCTAACAAATCTGTATCGGCAACTTTTGTAGCCGACTAAACCTTTGTAGTTGCGAGTCATTGCTGTCACGACGCCCTGCCAGCTGCCCAGATGGGTCTTATACCTTGGAGCCAAATGCTCGATAAACCTGTGGCGTCTAGAAGATGTGGCTCTAGCTCACCTATGTATAAGTATGACACCAATATGGCAAAAGCCCAGAATTGTCGTGGAATACTTGAATTTATGAGCCAAAAACCTTCAGAGCAGAGCCTTATTGGAGCTCCAACATCGCTCGCCTGGATGCTAATCGCCGGAGGCGTAGTGGGCTGGATTGCCGCCCTTGCTCTAACCATCGAAAGAATAAGGGTTGCGACCAATCCCGACGCAGTTCTTAGCTGCGATGTGAGTCCGTTTATTTCTTGTAAGTCAGTAATGCTGACCTGGCAGGCTTCACTTTTAGGGTTCCCTAATCCCCTGATTGGACTTGCAGTATTTTTCGCGCCAGTTTTAATCGGCGTCGCGACATTGGCAGGGGCGAAATTTGCTAAGTGGTTCTGGCAGCTATTCACACTCGGCATGACTGGTGGGTTTGTATTTGTCCTTTGGCTGTTTAGTCAGAGCGTTTTTGTAATTGGCGCTCTCTGTCCTTACTGCATGGTTGCCTGGGCAGGAATGATCCCGATGTTCTGGAAACACTTCTTGTTTGCAGCCAGTGAGGGAATTGTTCCAGTTCCTGTAAAAAGCGTTGGGTTCTTTGTTCATGCCTACGACTGGCACTGGCTTTTTACTACTCTTACAGTCTTTGGTTTAATCGCAACTATTGTTTGGAAATTCTGGGACTTGTGGCCCAGCCTGATTTAGCTGAACCAGATTCCAAGTTCTCTAGTTGCCGATTCAACTGAATCTGAACCGTGAACCAAGTTCTTTTGAACTTTCTCGCCCCAGTCGCGACCTAGATCGCCTCTAATGGTTCCAGGAGCTGCGGTGGTTGGATCGGTTGCTCCAGCTAGGGCACGGAATCCCTCGATGACTCGATCGCCTTCTAGGCGGATGGCAACGATAGGACCAGAAGACATGAACTCAATCAGTGGAGCATAGAAAGGCTTTCCCTCGTGCTCTGCATAGTGGTCAGCAAGCTGCTTGGCAGATGGCTGTAACATCTTCAGTCCTGTCACAACGTAACCTTTAGCTTCAATTCGGCTAATGATTTCTCCGGTCAGCGAGCGGGCAACGCCATCAGGCTTGATAAGAACCAAGGTCTGTTCCTTAGACATTTACTACTCACTTCCTAAATCTTGACCGTCGAGTTTTGCCTTCGCAGCTCTCGCTCTGTCAATTGTGGCACCTGCAATCATTGCCCAGCCCCACATTCCTAAGAATATCGTTCCCAGCAAGAACATCAAAGGGACCCAAATTCCTAGCAGCACCACAATAACCTGCAATACCCAGCCAAGTGCGTAGGTTCCGCGCTTTCCAAGCACCGCAGGAAAAAGCATCAAGATTACCGAGAGCCCGACTCCAACGCCCCATATCACTGCCGGGTCAGGGTGCACTCGAAGACCAAATCCGACCAGGGTTGCAAAGAACACGACCACGGATTCAAAAACCATAACCAGCGAACCAAGGGTGGCTCTCGTGGTTCTATTCCGCATCGCTTTCCTCCTGAAGAATCTGTAGGACATCGCCTACTAGGGAAATCGATCCCGTCACTACAACCATGCCATCAATTTCACGCGCGATTGTTCGGGCACGCTCTAGGGCTTTCCTAACTCCGGTCATTGCCTCAGTTTTGGCTCCTGATTGCTCACTGGCTATCGGCTCTAGTTTAGAAATTTCAAGAGATCTATTCGAGGATGACTCAGTGACAACAATATGCTCAAAACAACCGGCGAGCTCGCTGAGTACCCCCGCCACATCTTTATCCGAAAGCACGGCAACCAAACCAACCAGTGGCTTTGCAGAAAATTCCGACTTGAGAGAAACTGCCAAGGTCTTTGCCCCTGCTGGGTTGTGTGCTCCATCAAGTAACAATGCGGGTTCAGTTCGAATAAGTTGCAATCTGCCGGGGGAAGAAAGATCGGCTACGGCTGATCGAAGAACATCATCGGCAATTGGCACTTGACCGCCACCTAGAAAAGCCTCGACTGCTGCAATTGCAACTGCAAGATTGGCACTTTGATGAATTCCAAACACCGGAGCCTCGTATGGTCCATACTTTCCGGCCAGGCCAGCAACGCTAACGCGCTGTCCAGTTGAAGTTGCTTGGTGAGACTCAACAGAAAAGTCTTTACCTAGCTCGAAAAGTCCTTCGGCTTTCTCGTTCGAAACACGTTTTAACACCTGCATTGCATCATCGGTTTGATCCGATGTGATTACAAGGGCCCCTTGTTTGATAATTCCTGATTTGGTTTCGGCAATTTCCGAAATAGTGTTTCCTAGTCTGTCCATGTGATCAAGGCCAACGGGTGTGAAAACGGCAACGTCGCCATCTGCCACATTGGTCGAGTCCCACGCTCCACCCATGCCAACTTCCAACACCAGAACATCTACGGGCGCATCGGCAAAGACTGCAAAACCAAGAACTGATAGCGCCTCAAAGAAGGTAAGCGGAGCTTCTGATTTGGCAGCAAGTTCCTGATCCACCATTTCCAGCACTGGCTCAATATCCACATAAACGCTATAAAGCACTTCATCGCTTACCGGCTCACCATCTATTGCCATTCGTTCGGTGAACTTCAATAGGTGCGGCGAGGTGAATCTTCCGGTTCTTAGTCCATGCTCGCGCAAGATTCGCTCGATAAAACGGGTAGTAGAGGTCTTTCCGTTGGTTCCAGTGATGTGAATCACACGGTAAGACCGTTGCGGGTCGCCTAGTAGTTCCACCGCTTTTTTGGTTGGCTCAAGTCTTGGTCTGATCTTGTTCTCTGGAACCCGCTTCATTAGCTCTTCTAGAACGAAGGCTGCTTTGGACTCCCAGTACTTTTCGTCGTGAACTTCTGCGCTCAAAGCTTTACTACCGAAATCTGAACCTGCTGATTGTCACCAACTGCAACCGCGCCAGAAAGTGATGCCGATTCGCTATAGCTAATTTCTAAAGTTAGAGTCTCGTTTTTTACAAGTTCTTCGTGGGCCTTTACTGCATCCAAGACATCTTTGGCTGCTGTCAAAGATGTGGCGATCCGATCCGATACATCTAGGTCAGCGTCTTTTCTTGCCTGCTGCACCCCGCGAACCACGTCGCGCGCTAGTCCTTCGGCTTCAAGCTCTGGGGTTACCACGCGGTTTAGAATCACAAAGCCACCAGCTGGCAAAATACCAATGAGTTTTTCGGCGTTTGATTCGTCCTTGGCAACCAGGTTTAGTTCGTATTCGCCCTCAATTAGCCCAACTCCATTAACTACAACTTTGCCTTGAACCTGTTGCCAGTTCCCTGACTTTGCAGCGCCGATGATCTCCTGCACCTGCTTACCAAGTCTTGGGCCCAACGCCCTGGAGTTTACGGTCAGCTGCTGTTCAACACCAAAGTCTTTGGTTGATTCAACGGCGAGCTCAACAAGTTCTACTTCTTTGACGTTTAGCTCTTCAGCGATAATCTCTGCGAACTCTTTTAGAGCCTTGGCTCCTGGGGTCACGACAGTCAACTTTGATAGCGGTAGCCGAACTCTAAGTGAGTTGGTCTTTCTAAGGCTTAGCGCCACAGAACTAACAATTCGCACCTGGTCCATAGATGAAACTAAGTCTGCGTCGTATTTCAAGTCCGAAGCTTCTGGCCAACTCTGGAGGTGAATGCTTCGGCCGCCAGTTAGTCCGCGCCAAATCTGCTCGGAGATCATTGGAAGCAGAGGAGCAGCTACGCGAGTCACGATTTCCAAAACGGTATAAAGAGTGTCGAAGGCTTCTTCATTGCCTTCCCAGAACCGGTCGCGAGAGCGACGAACGTACCAGTTAGTTAGCACATCGCTGAAATCTCTTAGCTTGGCTGACGCTGAATAGGAATCATAAAGATTCAAATCCGCTTCAACGCCTTCAATGAGGTCTTTGGTTTTGGAAAGCAAGTAACGATCTAGGACATCCTTGCTATCCACAGAGTACTTAGCCTGGTAGTTGGAAGCGTTTGCATAGAGGCTAAAGAAGTACCAGGTGTTCCAAAGCGGCAAAAGAACTTGACGAACACCCTCGCGAATTCCTTGCTCGGTAACAACCAAGTTGCCACCGCGAAGAATTGTGCTGGACATCAAAAACCATCTCATGGCATCTGAACCATCCCGGTCAAATACCTCGGAAACGTCCGGGTAGTTTCTTAGTGACTTGGACATCTTTTGTCCGTCGTTACCTAACACGATTCCGTGTGAGATAGCCGATTTGAAAGCTGGTCTGTCAAACAAAGCGGTGGCAAGCACATGAAGTGTGTAGAACCAACCTCTAGTTTGACCGACGTACTCAACAATGAAATCTCCAGGGTTGTGAGTATCAAACCAGTCGCGGTTTTCGAATGGATAGTGAACCTGAGCAAACGGCATTGAACCGGACTCAAACCAGCAGTCAAGCACTTCTGGAACACGCCTCATCATTGACTTACCAGTTGGATCGTCCGGGTTTGGCCTTACTAGTTCGTCGATGTATGGCCTGTGAAAATCAGTTGGTTCTTTTCCAAAGTCTTTAGCTAGCTCTTCCAAAGAGCCGTAAACATCAATGCGCGGGTAGTTCGGGTCATCAGATTTCCAAACCGGAATCGGAGCTCCCCAGAAACGGTTTCGGCTAATGGCCCAGTCGCGAACGTTTTCAAGCCACTTGCCAAAAGAGCCATCTTTGGTGTGAGAAGGAGTCCATTCAATTTGCTGGTTTAGCTCCAGCATGCGATCTTTCACCTTGGTGGTTTCAACAAACCAAGACGAAACGGCTTTGTAGATTAGAGGGTTCTTGCAGCGGTAGCAGTGTGGATAAGGGTGGTCGTAGCTTGCTTGCCTAAGTAGCCTGCCATCAGCCTTTAGCTTTTGAGTGATCGGCTTATTTGCATCGAATACATGCTGACCTTCGAAGTCAGTGATTACAGAATTGAACTGACCGCGCTCGTTTACCGAAACGTAGACAGGGATTCCGGCCAGTTCGCAAAGCTTTTGGTCGTCTTCACCATATGCTGGCGCTTGGTGAACTATTCCTGTTCCCTCGTTATCAGCAACATAGTCACCTACTAATACCTGCCAAGCGTTTGCGGTATCGAACTTAGCCTCATCAGCGTAGTAATCAAAAATTCGTTCGTAACGGATTCCCGCGAGATCTTTACCCAAGACTTTAGTTTCGATTGCAGCAAGTGCTTCCTCCGCGGAGTCATAACCTAGGTCCTTGGAGTAGTTACCCAACAATGAAGCCGCGATCAAATACTTAGTTGATGACTCTCCGCCGTCGGCTGCACCTTTTGCTCCGGCGGGAACAATCGCGTATTCAATCTCTGGACCTACCGCGAGCGCGAAGTTCGTAGGTAGCGTCCATGGAGTCGTTGTCCACGCCAAGATGCGAGTCTTGTCATAGGCTCCCCCAACGATTGGGAAAGTTACGGTTACGCTCTGGTCCTGTCGAGTTTTGTAAACCTCATCGTCCATTCGAAGTTCATGATTTGATAGCGGAGTTTCGCATCGCCAGCAGTAAGCCAAAACTTTGAAGCCTTCGTAAATCAGACCTTTTTTGTAGAGCTCTTTGAAAGCCCAGATCACGGATTCGGTGTAGTTGGTGTCTAGGGTCTTGTAGTCATTCTCAAAATCAACCCAGCGGGCCTGTCTCGTTACGTAGCTTTTCCAGTCCTGGGTGTACTTCAAAACTGAGGTCTTGCAGTAGGCGTTGAACTTATCTACGCCGTACTTCTCAATCTCAGGCCTTCCAGAGATACCCAGTTGCCGCTCGGCCTCTACCTCTGCGGGCAGTCCATGAGTGTCCCAGCCAAAGCGGCGCTCTACTCGGTAACCCTGCATGGTCTTGAACCTTGGTACTAGGTCTTTGGTGTAACCGGTAAGTAAATGGCCGTAGTGAGGCAATCCGTTGGCAAAAGGAGGTCCGTCATAAAACACGAACTCTTCAGCAGATTCAGCTTTTCGCTGATCTATCGAAGCCTGGAAGGTGCCGTCTTTGTCCCAGTAGTCAAGAATCCGCTGTTCGATTTCAGGGAAGCTAGGGCTAGGGGTTACGCCAGATGCCTCATCTTCCGAGTTCAGGGGATACATTTTGGGCTTTCTTGGCGTTGTCTTAGGTAATCTCTATCAATGTTAACCTGTATCTAACCCGTTTTTTGGAGACTTTAGCCATGAATAATGCCCGAGGCAATGCAGATAGCTACGCCCGCGCTGCCACCACCCCGGACAAGGTTGGAGTTGAAGGTCTAGAGCAAAAGTGGGGTCCTAGCTGGGATAGCTCCAAGACTTACAGCTTTGATGTCTCAGCTCCAAAATCACAAATCTTCTCAATCGATACTCCCCCTCCGACGGTTTCTGGATCTTTGCATGTCGGTCACGTCTTTAGTTACACCCATACCGATCTAATTGCCAGGTACCAGCGAATGATCGGTAAAGAGGTTTACTACCCAATGGGTTGGGACGATAACGGATTGCCCACCGAAAGGCGCGTTCAAAACTTCTATGGCGTTCGCTGCGATCCAAGCTTGGCTTACGTAGCTAATTTCAAGCCGCCATTTGAAGGTGGCGATGGCAAGTCAAGTAAAGCTGCCGACCAGGTTCCTATCTCGAGAAGAAACTTCATCGAATTATGCGAACGACTAACCCTAGAAGATGAGAAGCAGTTTGAGGCTCTTTGGCGTCAGCTTGGTCTCTCAATTGATTGGTCACAGACTTACCAAACTATTTCCCCTGATGCTCAGGCCGTTTCTCAAAAAGCGTTTCTAAACAACCTCTCTCGAGGTGAGGCCTACCAGGCAATGGCGCCAACGCTTTGGGACGTAACTTTTAGAACAGCGGTTGCTCAAGCTGAGCTAGAAGACCGAGATCAGCCAGGCGCGTATCACCGCATCGGCTTTGAAGGACCAGAAGGCAAGATTTTTATCGAGACCACAAGACCAGAACTTATTCCAGCATGTGTAGCACTTGTTGCCCACCCTGATGACGAGCGCTATCAGAAGTTTTTTGGCAAGACCGTAATAACTCCTTTGTTTGGAGTTGAGGTACCAGTAGTTGCTCACCGTCTTGCGCAAAAAGACAAAGGTTCTGGAATTGCAATGATTTGCACCTTTGGTGATGTCACCGACGTTATCTGGTGGAGAGAGCTAGATCTTCCAAACCGAGCCATCTTGGGCTGGGACGGCAGAATTCTTGGCGATGCACCCGAGGTAATCAAAGACGCTAAAGCCCTTGAGGTGTTTGCCGAACTAGCCGGTAAGACAGTTTTCTCGGCAAGGCAGCGAATTGTTGAGCTCTTGCTCGAATCAGGAGACATGGTCGGTGAGCCTAAGCCAATCACTCACCCGGTTAAGTTCTTTGAAAAAGGAGACAAACCTCTCGAGATTGTCTCAACGAGACAGTGGTACCTAAGAAACGGCGGCCGCGACGAGGCACTTCGCGACAAGCTAATTGCACTCGGTAAGAACCTGAAGTTTCACCCTGACTTTATGCGGGTGCGTTTTGAGAACTGGGTCAATGGCCTAACTGGTGACTGGCTAGTTTCCAGGCAACGATTCTTTGGTGTTCCGATTCCAGTTTGGTACGCACTCGATGCTGAAGGTAATCCTGATTACGACAGAGTAATCACTCCCGCAGAATCAGCCCTGCCGGTTGATCCTTCCAGCCAATGCCCAGAAGGGTTCACTGAAGATCAGCGCGGCAAGCCAAATGGATTTATGGGAGAGGTTGACATTCTCGACACCTGGGCCACATCTTCCCTGACTCCACAGCTCGCAGGTGGTTGGATTTCCGATCCTGAGAAGTATGCCAAGGTATTCCCGTTTACTTTGCGTCCTCAGGGTCAAGACATTATTCGCACGTGGCTGTTTTCAACCGTGCTTCGTTCTTTCCAAGAAGAAAACCAACTCCCATGGAGTGACGCGGCATTATCTGGTTGGATTCTTGATCCAGATCGAAAGAAAATGTCTAAATCTAAAGGCAACGTTGTTGTGCCAAATGATTTATTAGATGAGCACGGCTCCGACGCCGTCAGATACTGGGCTGCCGCAGCCAGGCTTGGAACCGATGCCGCCTTTGACATAGGTCAGATGAAAGTTGGAAGACGACTTGCAATTAAAGTTCTAAACGCTGCAAAGTTCGTTCTCTCCTTTGAGCTTGCTAGCGACAAGGTAGAAGTAACTGAAGCTATTGATAAGGCAATGCTTGCAGCTCTTGTCGAAGTTGTGGCAGGGGCGACCAAGGCCTTTGAAAGCTACGATCACACCAAGGCCCTTGAGCTAACCGAATCGTTCTTTTGGAACTTCACCGACGATTACTTAGAACTTGTGAAAGAACGCGCCTACGGTCAAAACACAGACCCTGCAGCCCAAGCATCTGCGGTAAGCGCGCTAAGAATTGCCCTACTTGCCATCACCAAGCTACTCGCGCCATTTATCCCGTTTGCAACCGAAGAGGCCTGGAGCTGGTGGCAAGAAGGTAGCGTCCACCGCAATAGTTGGCCAGTAGCTGAAGACCTATCTCCCTTCACCGGAAGCCAGAACGCAGGCCTGCTAGCTCTTGCCTCGCAAGCTCTCATTGGAATTCGTAAGGCAAAGTCTGACGAAAAGCTATCAATGAAGGCTGAAATAGCCAGCCTGACCATTGAAGCGAGTGAACAAGAGATTGAGTCTCTCAAACACATCGAATCTGACTTAAAGTCGGTAGGAAAAATCGATGAGATCAACTACAAAGCATCTCTGTCGCTAGCAATTAGCGGAGTTTCTTTCAAGCCTGCAGAATAAGAAGGGTGCGATATGACTAGCTCAAATCCATTTCAAGATCGATCAACGCTTGAATACGAATTGCCTGATTTTTCCAAAATCACAGACGAGCACTACCTGCCAGCTTTCTATGCTGGTTGCGAGCAGCAGCTAGAGGAAATTGAGGCAATAACCTCACAACCTGAAGTAACTTTTGACAACACCGTTGTCGCCTTAGAGCGATCCGGAAAAATGCTCGAGCGTATGCTTCTGGTTTTCTATAACAAGTCATCAGCCGACACCAACCCAACAACCAACAAAATTGAATCCGAGATTGCACCAAAGCTTGCAGGCCACGAGGATGCAATCAAGCTAAATCCTGCTTTGTTTACTCGAATCGAAAGACTTTACGAAACCCGCGCTCAGCTTGGCCTGGATACCGAGTCAGTTTGGCTCATTGAAAGATATCATCGGGACTTTGTGCACGCTGGAGCACAGCTAAGCGCAGAAGACCGCGAGACCCTAAAGCAATACAACGAGAATCTCTCGGAGCTACAAACCAAGTTCGATCAGAATGCCCTAGCTGAAGCTAATCGGTTAGCTGTTGTAGTGGATGATGTTGCAGTGCTAGCCGGATTATCTGAATCAGAAATTGACATCGCCGCTCAGGCAGCCAAAGAACGTAGCCTCGAAGGCAAGTACCTAGTGAACATGGTCAACTACACCGGTCACCCCTGGTTGGCCTCTTTAGAAAACCGAGAACTGCGCGAAAAGATCATGCGTGCGAGCATGTCAAAATCTACCTCTGGTGGAGACTTTGACAACCAAGAGCTCATCAAGGAAATCGTTAAGCTTCGTGCTGAGCGAGCCAAGCTTCTTGGATTCGAGAGCCACGCGGCTTATGTGCTCTCGGATCAAACAGCTGGTAAGCCAGCAAATGCCCACAAAATGCTTCGCCGTATTGCCCCAGCTGCCGTTTCCAACGCACGCTCAGAAGCAAAGGATCTTGAGGCCCAGTTACAAAAAGACCATGCCGGTTCGAAACTTGAAAGCTGGGACTGGGCTTACTACACAGAGAAAGTCCGCAAAGAAAAGTACAACCTAGACACAACGTTGATGAAACCTTACTTCGAGCTTGAGAGTGTCTTGTTTGACGGTGTCTTTTTCGCAGCGGAGAAGCTGTTTGGAATCACTTTCAAAGAACGAAAGGATCTGAAGGCTTACCACGAGGAAGCCAGAGTGTTTGAGGTCTTCAATGAAGACGGTTCCAAACTTGGCTTGTTTGTTGGGGACTTCTTTACTAGAGACTCTAAGCACGGTGGCGCGTGGATGAACAACCTAGTTGATCAATCGAAACTGCTAAATCAGAAGCCTGTTGTGGTAAACAACCTAAATATTCCAAAGCCTCGAGAGGGTGAGCCTTCACTTCTAACCTTTGAAGAAACTAGCACTCTGTTTCATGAGTTCGGGCACGCATTGCATGGTCTACTCTCCGATGTAACTTACCCAAGATTCTCTGGTACCAACGTGGAGCGAGACTTTGTCGAGTTCCCATCACAGGTAAACGAGATGTGGATGCTTTGGCCCGAAGTGGTTGCCAACTACGCCAAGCATCATGAAACCGGTGAGGTTCTTCCAGCTGAGTGGATAGCAAGCTTGCAAGCCTCAGAGACTTTCAATGAAGGATTTGAGACCACTTCTTACCTTGCCGCAGCCATTTTGGATCTTGCCTGGCACGAAGTGTCAGAGAACAGCATCTCTGACGTCTCTGAATTTGAGGCCAAGGCAATCAAGGATTACGGATTAGATTTTGATCCAGTTCCTGTTCGCTATAAGAGCGGATACTTCTCGCATGTATTCTCTGGCGGTTACTCGGCCGGTTACTACGGTTACATCTGGTCAGAAGTTCTTGACGCCGATACCGTGAATTGGTTCAAGCAAAACGGTGGCCTGACAAGACAAAACGGCGAACGCTTCAGAAAAGAATTGCTATCTCGAGGAGGCTCGATTGATTCGATGGATATGTTTAGAAACTTCCGTGGCCAAGAGCCTGCAATTGAACCGCTTCTTACGCGCCGCGGTCTGCTCTAGCTAGCGGCATTTTCTCCCAAAAAAGCACCAGTATTCCGGCAACTAGCGCCCAGAAGGCTCCACCAATCCCGAATACCGAGATGCCAGCAGCTCCCACGATGAACGTAATAGCCGCAGGCAATCTGGTGCTTCGGTCCTCTAAGGATGCTCCAATAGAGGCGATGAAGCTCGGAAGAAGCGCTAACCCAACTACGGCAAGCAATAGCTCCGAGGGAACTGCAAGAACGAAAGCTGCAAAGAATCCAGCTCCAATTGCAAACAGCCAGTAGACCAATCCGCCTACAAACGATGCAACCCAGCGACGCTCTGGATCCTTAGCGGCTTGCTCGTTGGCATTAATTGCAGCGGTAATCGCGGCAAGATTCATTCCAAAACCACCGAAGAACGAGGCAAGAATGGTTGCAACACCAGTTGATGTGATCACTGGACGCACCGGAACGTTGTATCCGAAGCCCTTCATGATTGCTATGCCAGGTAGGTTCTGGCTCGCCATCGTTATTAGATACAACGGAATACCAATTGAAAGAACAGGAATCAAATCAAATGCCGGTGTTACGATTTCGAAGTTTGGCAACAACCTTGCACTTTCAAGCCAATCCCAACCCAGGTCATAGTTCACTAACCCAAACGCCAAGACTATGGCTACCGGAGTTGCCCATACTGTTGCGATCCGATTCAACACAAACCAGACCAGAACAAATGGGATCACAAGAAATGGGTAATCGACAGCGGCTCTTACGGTAGTCACTACGAATACAAATAGGATTCCCGCTAGCATCGCACTTGCGATGCTCGATGGGATTCTCTGTACCAACCTAGATAATGCCGGCCAAAGTCCTGTGACGGTAAGTAGGAATCCGGAAAGCAAGAATCCGCCAACCGCTTGATCGAATTCCAGACCCAATCCAGCTGAGGCTGCAAGAAAAGCTGCGCCTGGGGTGGACCAAACAATCGAAATCGGCATCTTGTATCGATAGCTCAAAACAGTAGAGAGCAAACCGTAGCCAATCAGTAAAACAAACAGTGCTGTAAAGGTTTGATCCCTGGAAGCTCCCATTGCAACTAAACCGGCGATGGCAATTCCAAAAGTTGCCGCAGATCCAGAAATGGAGGCTACGAAGCCTGCGATTATGGGTGCTTTAAGTTCAGGCTTGGCAGACTGAACGGGGCTCATTTATTAGGCGGATTTTTCTTGTGCTTGTTTTTTGAATGGAGTGATCGAAGCTTCTTTTTTGCCCAAGACAACATCCTTGGTGATCTTCACGAGTCCTTGGGTTTCCATGGTTGGAATCTCAAACATTATTGAACCAAGCACTGTTTCCAAAATTGAGCGCAGGCCTCGTGCGCCGGTTTCGCGCTCGATTGCCATGTCAGCCATCAACTCAAGTGCTGCTTTATCAAACTCGAGCTCGAAGCCATCCAGCTCGAACATTCTTTGATACTGCTTGGTGAGGGCATTTTTAGGAACTGTCAAAATATCCATCAAAGCCGCGCGGTCAAGCGGTTCAACGGTTGCAATAACTGGAAGTCGGCCAATGAATTCAGGAATTAGACCGAACTTTCTCAAATCTTCTGATTGAACATCGTTGAAGATGTCAGGATCCACCCCGTGAGACTGAACTTCGTTGCCAAAGCCAATACCCCTCTTGCCGGATCGGTTAGAGATGATTTCTTCAAGTCCTGCGAAAGCACCTGCCACGATGAAGAGCACATTGGTTGTGTCGATCTGAATGAAGTCTTGCTGCGGGTGCTTTCTGCCACCTTGCGGTGGCACCGAAGCAACAGTTCCTTCAAGAATCTTTAGCAAGGCCTGCTGAACACCCTCACCCGACACATCTCGGGTAATCGATGGGTTCTCGGCTTTTCTGGAAATCTTGTCAATTTCGTCAATGTAGATAATGCCCTGCTCAGCACGCTTGACGTCAAAATCAGCGGCTTGCAGAAGTTTTAGCAGGATGTTCTCAACATCCTCACCCACGTAACCGGCTTCGGTCAAAGCGGTAGCGTCAGCTACTGCGAACGGAACGTTAAGTCTTTTGGCAAGAGTTTGGGCTAGGTAGGTCTTTCCACAACCAGTTGGACCAATCATCAAAATGTTTGACTTGGCAATTTCAATTGAGTCGTGCTCTTTACCGGCTGCGGTTAGAGTTCCGGCGGAGCGAATTCTCTTGTAGTGGTTATAGACAGCTACTGAAAGAACTTTTTTGGCTTTGTCTTGACCAATTACGTATTCATCCAAGTAGCCGTAGATTTCTTTTGGCTTTGGAAGAGTTATGTCTTCAATTTCCTTGGAAGCCGCGGCGCCAAGTTCTTCTTCAATAATTTCGTTGCAAAGCTCAATGCACTCATCGCAAATGTAAACGCCCGGGCCTGCGATTAGCTTTCTAACCTGCTTCTGGCTCTTTCCACAGAAAGAGCACTTCAGCAGGTCGCCTGATTCGCTGAGTTTTGTCATAAGTAAAACCTTATTACCCATCCCCGACAATCGCGGTTAGGTTCTCCTAAGGTTTTACTTGGCAGGCAGTGCGTTCTTGCGGGAAGTAAGCACCTGGTCAATCAATCCGTAGGTCAGAGCCTCATCCGCAGTCAAGATCTTGTCGCGGTCGATGTCCTTGTTAACTTCGGCCACAGACTTGTTTGAGTGCTTGGATAGTGTCTCTTCGAGCCACTCGCGCAAACGCATAATCTCTTTAGCCTGAATCTCAATATCAGACGCCTGTCCTCGACCGGAGTCACCGGTTGCCGGCTGGTGAATCAAAATTCTTGCGTTCGGCAAAGCTAGACGCTTTCCAGGAGATCCTGCTGCAAGCAATACAGCAGCAGCTGAAGCTGCCTGACCCAAACAAACTGTTTGAATGTGAGGTCTGATGTATTGCATGGTGTCGTAGATCGCAGTCATCGCGGTGAATGATCCACCCGGTGAGTTGATATACATAGTGATGTCGCGGTCAGGGTCTTGGCTTTCAAGAACCAAAAGCTGCGCCATGACATCGTCTGCCGAAGCGTCGTCAACCTGAACGCCTAGAAACACGATGCGGTCTTCAAAGAGTTTGTTGTAAGGGTCCTGGCGCTTGAAACCGTAGGAGGTTCTCTCCTCAAAGCTAGGAAGAATGTACCTAGCTTCTGGGGAAAGGTTTGAAAGGTCTTTTGGCAATTTATAGTTTCTCCCTACTTGTTTCCAACACCGGTGGCTGCGCCAGCGGATGCTTGAATGTGGTCGATGAACCCGTATTCCAAAGCTTCTTGAGCTGTGAACCAGCGATCACGATCGCCATCTTCCATAACTTGCTCAACGGTCTTTCCAGTTTGGTCTGCGGTGATCTGTGCAAGCTGACGCTTCATGGACATGATCAGCTCCGCCTGAGTTTGAATGTCGGCAGCTGTTCCACCAAAACCTCCGGCTGGCTGGTGAAGTAGCACTCTGGTGTTTGGCGTGGCATATCTTTTGCCCTTGGTACCAGACGAAAGCAGGAACTGACCCATCGAGGCGGCCATTCCAATTCCAACAGTCACGATGTCGTTTGGAACATATTGCATCGTGTCGTAGATAGCCATACCAGCGGTGATAGAACCACCCGGTGAGTTGATGTAAAGGTAAATGTCCTTGGTGGAGTCTTCGGCTGCGAGCAGCAGAATCTTTGCGCAGATGTCATTTGCCATGTCATCGCGAACTTCGCTTCCAAGCCAAACGATTCTGTCTTTTAATAGACGGTCAACGGTGGAATACTTTTCCATTGCCTTATCTGCCATTTGAGTCCCTTATCCAGTGCTTGATTACTTGCTTGCTAGACCAAGATACTTCGAAACACGCCAAGATTAGGGCTTGTTCGCCTAGGGCAATAAAGCTGGTGTCTTAGTCGTGGTCGTGACCGGCGTGTGAGTCCTGGCTTGAGTTATCGCCCTTTAGAAACTCCCCCAAATCAACGGGGTTCTTTGCCTTGTCAGTCACGATCGCCTCAGACAAAACAATGGAAAGAGCCTTGCGCCTTGCAACCTCTCCGACAAAAGCTGGCACCTGACCGTTTTTGCTAATGGTCTCCACAAACTGGTTTGGATCCATGCCATAGTTTTGGCTACTCAGCATCAGGTACTGCATTAGCTCCTGCTCGCCGACCTTGATGCCTTCGGCATCAACAATCGCGTCAAGCAACATTTGAACCTTGAAAGATTTTTCAGACTCTAAGGTGACTTCAGCGCGATGCTTGTCATCTTGCAATCTGCCCTCACCCTCGAGGTGGCGGTTCACGTCTGACTCAATCATTTCTTTCGAAACTGGAACGTCAACAATCTTTAGCAGTTCCTC
>WLDW01000049.1 GCA_009704605.1 Actinomycetota bacterium | reverse complement strand
TTAAACACAGCTCCAGCTTTATCTCTTTCGCCGTAGCCAAGCCAGCAGATTCTTGCAGGAAGACCTTGGAACTGAACTCGATCTTGAGCCATCTTGATCCAGCGGTGAAGGTGTTCGTTTTCTGGGAAGAGTTCCAAGATGGCCTGATCGGTTCGGTAAATGTCTTTCTTGTCTCCAGAAAGCGCTACCCATCTAAATGGGCCCTTTCCTTCGCAGAACAATGGGCGGATGTATGCAGGGATGAAACCAGGGAACTTGAAAGCGTTTGAGTAGCCGCCTTTTCTAGCTTCGTCTCTAATGGAATTTCCGTAGTCAAAGACTTCGGCTCCCTTGGCCATGAAGCCAACCATGGCTTCTACGTGCTTTGCCATAGACGCCTCAGCTCGCTGAGTGAATTCCTCAGGGCTACGTTCCGCATAGGCACGGGACTCTTCAACGCTGATTCCCTCAGGAATGTAATAGAGCGGGTCGTGAGCAGAAGTTTGATCAGTCACGATATCGATTGGAACATCGCGCTTTAGCAGCTCAGCAAAGATAGTTGCTGCGTTACCTGCAAGACCAACTGATATAGCTTTCTTTTCAGATTTGTATCGGACAACTCGTTCGATGGCATCGTCCAAGTTATCGGCTAGTTCATCTAGGTAACGATCTTGAATTCTTCTGCGAAGTCGTGATTCGTCAACGTCAACAATTAGGCAAGTTCCTTCGTTCATAGTCACAGCAAGTGGCTGTGCTCCACCCATACCGCCACAACCACCAGTCAAAGTAAGTGTTCCGGCAAGAGTGCCGCCAAATCTCTTTGCAGCAACCGCTGCAAAGGTCTCGTAAGTTCCCTGCAGGATTCCCTGGGTTCCGATATAGATCCAAGAACCCGCGGTCATCTGGCCGTACATTGTTAGACCCAGATGCTCAAGACGTCTAAACTCTGGCCAGTTAGCCCAGTCACCAACCAAGTTGGAGTTTGCAAGTAATACCCTTGGGGCCCACTCGTGAGTTCTAAAAACACCAACTGGTTTTCCAGACTGGACCAGCATGGTCTCGTCGTTTTCTAAGTTGGTAAGAGTCTTAACAATTGAATCAAAGCTGGCCCAGTTTCGAGCAGCTTTACCGCTACCACCATAAACAATAAGTTCTTCTGGATACTCAGCAACAGCTGGATCTAGGTTGTTGTGAAGCATGCGAATAGCTGCTTCTTGACCCCAACCTTTTGCGGTCATGGTTGAGCCGGTGGCTGCGTGCAGTGCGCCACGAGTTGCTTGGGTCATTTGGTTCCTCCATCAACTTTGATGTTTTCTTGTGCCTGATAACAGGGTAATCTCAAATCAATTCGAGTATTACCCAGTCTGGATTGGAGCGGAAATGGCCGAAGATCCGCTCTGGCCAAGAGCCTCCAGCTGGCTACAGCCAGCTGGCTCTGAGAGGGCTGAGCTTGGTCTATTTGGGGTTCTAGCCTCCGAGACATCCATTTCTGCCACCGGAGCCAATGCCACCCCAGCGGAAATTCGAGTCGCGCTAGCCAGGTACTCAACTTTTAGCCACAGCCAAAACCAAGATCTAAGACAGCTTAGTTTTCTAGATTTTGGTGACTCAGAAACTCCAGATTCAAAAGATGGCGAAGAAAGAACCAAAGCTCTCGCAAACAAGGTTTCCAATCAAACAGATTTATCAATTGCTCTCGGCGGTGATAACTCAATTTCGTATGCAGTGATGCTAGGAGTATTTGGTGAGGATCTATCTTCTGCAGGATTAATCACTTTGGATGCCCATCACGATCTACGTGACGGCATATCCAACGGTTCACCGGTTAGAAGATTGATTGAAGCAGGGTTACCTGGATCAAGCGTCGTTCAAATTGGCATCAATGATTTTTCCAACTCCCCTGAATACGCAAAGCGAGCCAAAGATTATGGAGTTCATGTAATTCCAAGATCTGCTCTAAGAAACAGATCCGTTGAAAGCGTCTTCAGCGAAGCACTCGAATTTCTTGGAAACAAGAAATTGCATGTGGACATAGACATGGATGTTTGTGATCGCTCTGTTGTTCCTGCTTGCCCAGCTGCAGCCCCAGGTGGAATCTCGGCAGATGAGCTAAGACAATTTGCTTTTGAAATTGGAAAAGCAAAGCAAGTGAAATCTGTAGACATTACTGAGATAGACGCAATGGCAGATAGTGCTGATGGTAGAACTGTTCGCCTTGGCGCACTAACCGTTTTAGAGCTAGCGAGTGGATTCTTCTCCCGCTGAGATGTGCTCGCTAGATGCCCTTGATCATCGGGTTGTGAAACGTAACTCCAAATACCTTCTTTGAAGCTCCAATTCGATCTAGGTAAGGCGTGATTCCGCCAAGGTGGAATGGCCAGGCGGCACCCATAATCATGCACAAGTCGATATCCTCGGCGCTGGAAACTACTTTCTCATCAAGCATGAGCTTGATTTCCTTTGTTAGCCCAACAATCAGGTCTTCAAAGACCTGGTCCTTGGTTCTGGTCCTTGTGCGACCAGAAACAATCTTCACAGCCTCTGGGTCATAGCCAGTCTTGTTGCCCTTAGCGTCCTTGGTTCTGATTCGACCCAGCTTGGCTAGCTGGTGCAGCGAATCGGTCTTATAGAAGCGATCTGGTGCAAAGCCATACATAGAATCCAGGACGTGGGCTCCAACCTGCAGACCAACTAGCTCCAGCAGATCAAATGGGTTCATCGGTAAACCAAGCGGAGCGATAGCTTCTGCTACCTCTTCAAATGGAATGCCCTCGTCAACTGCCTTCATGGCCTCACCAAGTAAATACCCAAGCAACCTGTTCACAACAAAACCTGTGCTGTCAGAGGTGATCACAGCTGTCTTCTTCAGATCCTTTGCAACCCGCATTGCGGTCGCTACCGAGACATCGTTGCTCTTGGCAGCCTTTACTACTTCAACTAGTGGCATAACAGCTACCGGGTTAAAGAAGTGAAAACCAACTAGACGCTCAGGGTTTTTAAGCACTTTCCCGATTTCATTAACCGACAAAGAAGATGTGTTGGTAGCCAAGATTGCATCTGGTCTAACCACGGCCTCAACGCGACTAAACACATCGTGTTTGACCTTTAGCTCTTCAAATACAGCTTCAATTACCCAGTCGCAGTTTGCGAAGTCATTTAGATCAAGCGTCCCGCTTAGGTTGGCGCTGTAACGGTTGCGATCGTCAACTGACAGGCGCCCTTTATCAACAAGCTTGTCTAGTTCTGCGCGGCAGTAAGCAAGTCCTTTGTCAACGCGATCCTGCGACACATCGGTGATCACTACTGGTACCTGCAATCGTCTCAGGAATAGCAGTGCAAACTGGCTAGCCATTAGACCGGCACCAACAACACCAACTTTTTGCACCTTGATTGCCAGTTTTGGATCCGGAGCACCCTGTGGGTTCTTCGCGTGCTTTTGGACCAGGTTGAAAGCATAAATACTTGCACGGAACTGATCAGAAGCAATGAGTTTTTCTAGTTCTTCATCTTCGCGTTTGAAGCCCTGCTCTTTGGAGCTGAACTTGGCTTCACCTAGAAGTTCGAGAGCAGCGTAGGGAGCAAGAGGGACTGAACCAATGTTTTGCTTCACCATTTTTCTGGCGATGGAAACCGCGGGTCCCCAGATAACTAAGCGTTCAAAAAGACCTGGTTTGTTTGGGCGAGATACTTTCTTGCCTGAAAGAACTTTGTCGGCCCAAACAACCGAATCTTCAATGAATCTTTGCGGATCAAACATCACGTCAGCAATTCCAAGCTTTAGGGCATCTCGAGGGCTTAGCATGCGATTTTGCTTTAGTGGATTCTCAATAACAACTTTGAGTGCGTTTCTAATTCCAATCAGGTTTGGAAGCAAATAAGCCCCACCCCAGCCAGGAAGCAACCCTAGGAAAACTTCTGGAAGCGCAATTGCGGGGGCTGCCGAGTTTACGGTTCGGTAGTTAGCGTTGAGCGCAATCTCTAGTCCACCACCAAGAGCAAGACCATTGATAAACACAAAAGTAGGAACAGTAAAGTTTCCTAGTTTTCCAAGAGCGAAGTGACCAAGCTCAACTACGAGTCTTCCTGCGCGCGTTGATGGTATTGAACCCACCTTGGATAAGTCTGCTCCCGCAGCTAAGAAATATGGCTTGCCTGTTACAGCTAAAGCGTGAATCTCACCTTTTTTGGCACGTTGCTCTTGAGCCTCGAGGGTCTCGGAAAATTCTTTTAGAGTCAGCGGGCCAAGAGTTGATGGTCTGGTGTGGTCTTTGTTGTTATCAAGTGTGATTAATGCAAGGACTTTTCCAGAGGGAAGCCTTACATCCTGAACATACGAATGAGTGATTACCTCATCTGTATTTGACCACAGCTCAGAGAAGTGATCAATTTTCATTAGCTTTTCTTTCCGTCGTAATTCTCGTTTTCCCAGATGACGGTTCCGCCCATACCAAGACCGATGCACATCGTAGTGATTCCATAACGAACATCTGGTCGCATCTCAAACTGACGGGACAGTTGGTTCATTAGTCGAACACCACTTGATGCCAATGGGTGACCAAAAGCAATTGCTCCACCCCAGGCGTTTACTCTTGCGTCATCATCTGCAATCTTGAAGTGCTCCAAGAATGAAAGAACTTGAACCGCAAATGCTTCGTTGATCTCAAAGATCCCGATGTCAGAAATTGATAGACCGGCTTTTTTCAAAGCTTTCTCGGTTGCAGGAATTGGTCCGATTCCCATGATCTCTGGCTCAACACCTGCAAAAGCAAATGTCACCATCTTCATGCGTGGCTTCAGGCCATACTGCTTGACTGCCTGGTCGCCAGCCAAAAGCGAGATGGTGGCGCCGTCAGTCAATGGAGAGGCGTTACCGGCGGTTACTCTACCGCTAGGGCGGAAAGGGGTCTTTAATTCTTTCATGCCCTCAACGGTTGAATCTGGGCGAAGTAGTTCATCCCTATCAACTACGCGCAGGCCCTCAGGGGTGGTTGCAGAAACAGAAACCAGGTCTTGCTGGATGTAATTTTCTTCGTAGGCTGCAGCAGCGCGCTTCTGGCTCTGCACAGCGTAAGCATCCGCGCGCTCTTTGGTTAGAACTGGGAAGCGATCGTGAATCTTCTCTGCGGTGTTACCCATGTTTAGGGCATCTGGGTTCACTAGTTTTTCCGCGACAAAGCGTGGGTTTGGATCAGCATCAAAGCCCATAGGGTGTCTGCCCATGTGCTCTACTCCTCCGGCAAGAACTAGGTCGTAGGCACCAATGCCGATAGCGGAGCCGGTCATCGTGACAGCAGTCATTGCCCCAGCACACATCCGGTCTACGGCAAAGCCAGGAACTGTGTTTGGCAATCCTGCCAAAATGGCCGCTGTGCGGCCAATGGTAAGCCCCTGGTCACCGACCTGGGTGGTAGCGGCGATGGCGACATCGTCGATTGCGTCTTTAGGTACCGATTGGTTTCTATCTAACAAACCAATCATGGCCTTCACCACTAGATCATCAGCACGAGTGTTCCAGTAAACACCTTTTTCTCCGGCCTTGCCGAATGGTGTTCGGACTCCATCTACGAAGTAGGTGTTCTGCATTATTTGGTCGCTTCCTTCTTTAGTGATTCGCGTCTTCTAGCTTCCGCTCCAAAGGCCAGGTCACTTCTAATTAGACCCTCAGTCAAACCGAAGCAGTCAACTAAGTCTAGGGAGTGTGGCTTTAGCCTTCCAAGTAATCTGCCATCGATGTAGTCAGTGATTGCCTCAGCGCGGTGAGAGCTCAGTCTTCCGTTGATCATGTACCAAGAAAGGTTCTCTTCCAGAAGGGTGAAGCCAAACAAATCTCTTAGCCAAGTCAAAACCTTCTTGGTCTGAGGGTCCTGGATCTTGTTTAGAGCCGAAGTGAAAGCTTCCCACTGAATTAGTTCACCGTGAGCCTTTGCGGCCATAATCAGGTCATTCTGGTGACGGTTGAATAGTCGCTCTGATTCAACAGGATCTTTCTTTCCAGAGTGACGCAGTTCATTGGCAAGCTTTGCGATCATGGTGTGGACACGGTCGGTAAGAAGTTGATGCTGGTGCTCTTCCTCTCGAACAAAACCAATTGATCTAGCAGTTGAACCAAAGTCGGTGAACTTCTGAGCAATTCCGCGAAGACCGCCTCGGTTGATTGCAACTTCACCGACTTGCTCAACAACATACTGAGCCAGAGTTCCAAAATCAGGTGAAGCAAATGCTTTGGAGTAGTCACTTAAGAGTCTCTTGGCAACAAGCTGCAGAAGCACGTTGTTGTCACCTTCAAATGTTGCATAGACATCCAGGTCTGCTCTCAAACCAACCATGCGATGCTCGGCCATAAAGCCTTGCCCTCCGGTTGCCTCTCGGCAAACCTGAAGGATGTCCAGCGCATTCCAGGTTGAAAGAGCCTTAGAGGCTGCAGCAACAGTTTCTAGATCCTGTCTGGTGGAATCAGTGTCGTTTCGACCGCTGAAGACTTCGTCGAACTGTTCCAGAAGTTCCAAATGTGCAAATGCTTGGGCGTAAGTTCTAGCAAGGGCTGGAAGCAGTCTTCTTTGGTGACGACCGTAGTCCATTAGAACATGTTCTGATCCATCCTGAGATGGGAACTGAGTTCTTT
>WLDW01000048.1 GCA_009704605.1 Actinomycetota bacterium | reverse complement strand
TTGATGGCTTCTTTGTTGTCGACTTGGCGAGCGTGAGTGAGCCAGTTTCCGTACGTAAGCTCACTAACCTTAAAGCCACTGTTACCTAAATAGCGATGCTTCATGTGGAGCCCTTCTGTCGTTTAGAGAATCTTAGTTCCGCGTTTGACCTGAGGTTTTGGAAGTCTCATGCCACGCATTTGGATTGAGCGCATGGCTGCGTACCACCGCAAACCTTTTTCAGCCTTGCCTGGATATTTTGCCTCAACGACCTTCAAAGCTTTTCTGCCAATGATGTAACCATCGATACCGATTGCAACAAACAATCCCCACATCGCAACTAGCGTTCCAAGTTGAATTGTCAGATCCAGCTGCGGGTCATCTGGCCTGATGGATGAGACGATGATCACCAAAAAAAGCATCGGAAGAACTAGTTCGCCAATTGTGAAGCGAGCGTCGACCACATCCCTGGCAAGTTTTCGCTGAGGACCGCGGTCTCTGCTAGTTAGGTAGCGATCTTCACCGTTAGCCAAACCTTCGCGCGCCTTGGCTCGTTCCTCACTGAGGGCTCGCTTGGCGGCTCTTTTGGCCTCAGGGCTCTTGTTTCCAACCACTGGCTTCTTACGAAGCAACTCCTGCTGCTTTCTGGCTGGAGTGGGGCGACCCTTTCCGGCCTTTGGGGTTTCGGGTTGCTGCTTCGGGGTAGTTGACATCAGTTCTCAATTCTTCGGGTTATGCCTTTAAGATTACCCTTATGACAATCACCCCACCGCCGATTAGCGACACTGACATAAAAGCCGTTCGGAAATATACCGAAGATGTGTTTGCTGAAGCGCTTGAAAAGCTCTCCGGTTTGGTCAGTATCCCGGGAATTGCTTGGGGGGCATTCGATGCCAGTGAGCTTTACCGAAGCGCCGATGCAGTTGCGGGATTGCTCCGCAAAACGGAAGTCTTTGAAACTGTTGAGATCCTGCGATCGCCAACACCACAGGGGCCGATGGGTGCCCCAGCTGTTGTTGCAACTAGAAAAGCTCGAAACTCCAGGCCAACTGTTTTGCTTTACGCCCATCACGATGTCCAGCCGCCTGGAGCCGATGAGCTTTGGGAATCTGAACCATTCAAAACTGAGATTCGAAACGGTCGGATGTATGGGCGTGGGGCAGCGGATGATAAGGCTGGCGTGATTGCGCACATTTTTGCCATAAGGGCACTTCGTGAGCTGACTCAAAATGATTTTGATCTAGGACTCGTGGTCTTTATTGAAGGTGAAGAGGAGGCTGGTTCCCCGTCCTTTGCAAATTTTCTCGCTGAATACAAAACCAAGTTGCAGTCGGATGTGATTATTGTGGCTGACTCGGGCAACTGGAGCACCGAAGTTCCTGCGATCACCACAACCCTTAGAGGTCTGGTTTCGCTGGAATTTGAGGTTAGAACCCTGGACCATGCGGTCCATAGCGGAATGTACGGGGGAGCCGTTCCCGATGCCATGCTTGCGCTGACCAAGATATTGGGGTCAATGTGGGACGAAAATGGAGAAGTCTCCATTTCAGACCTAATTTCAAGTGATTTAGTCAATTTAGAGTATTCAGAGGACCAATTAAGGGAAGATTCAGGGCTTTTGGGCTCCACTCAGCCCCTTGGAGTAGGGGGCATTTTGGGAAGGATCTGGACCAAGCCGGCCTTGACCCTAATTGGGCTTGATTACCCTTCGGTAGCGATGTCCTCGAACACCTTAGTCCCAAGCGTTCGGGCGAAGTTGAGCCTTCGTATTGCCCCCGGTCAGGTGCCTAGCGACGCTCTGGAGGCCCTGCAAGCTCACATATTGGCCAATAACCCTATGGGTGCTGAAATCGTTTTTGGGGCCGTAGAGCTAGGAAAGCCCTTCAGTTTGGGTGAGTCTGGCTGGGCCAAGGACCTAGCTTCCAGAGCCCTTAATTCTGCCTATGGGTTCGAAAGTGTAGACATTGGTATCGGTGGCTCAATACCGTTCATCGCCGATCTGGAGGCTGTTTTTCCAGGAGTCCAAGTCCTAGTGACGGGGGTTGAGGATCCAGATTCTAGGGCTCATTCTCCGAATGAGAGCTTGGATATCGAAACCCTTCGCAAAGCGATCATTGCCCAAACCCTTATTTTGCTTGGCGGAAACCAACTTCAGCTCTAAATCAATGAGCTGGGGTAGACTGTAATCACCGAGAAGATACTCCAAGGAGATTTCAATGGAACAAACCCTTACCCACGGCGTAAAGCTCACCGATACCGCTAAAAACAAGATTAAGAGCCTAATTAGCGCAGAAGGAAGAGATGACCTGCGACTGAGAGTTTCAGTTCAGCCCGGTGGTTGTTCTGGATTGATTTACCAACTTTTCTTTGATGAAGTTTTAGAAGACTCTGATGCAATTGCAAAGTTTGACGATGTTGAGGTCGTCGTAGACAAGATGAGCGTTCCGTATCTTGAAGGTGCTTCCATTGATTTCGAAGACACCATCCAGAAGCAAGGATTCACAATTGATAACCCAAACGCAGCTGGTTCCTGCGCTTGCGGCGATTCCTTTAACTAACTAACGATTGCCAATTTCCCCAATAACCCAAGTGTTTATTGGTGTTTTGGCACGTTTTCGCAAAGCACTGACTTAGAATTAAGCCATAAGCTCTAGAAACCTAAAGGAATAGTTTTCATTGAAGAATCGATCAAAATGGTTAGCCGTTCCAGCTGCCACTGGCATAGTTCTTCTATTGACAGGTTGCACGGATCAACTGGCTAGAGGTTTCCTCCCCGGCGTCTCCGGGGTTACGAACCACACGGACAGAATTACTGGATTGTGGACTACGGCTTGGATCATTCTTTGGTTAGTTGGAATCATTGCTTGGGCTCTAATGGGCTGGGCCATCTTGGTTTATCGTCGTCGCAAGGGTGAGACTGGCATTCCAGCGCAACTTCGCTACAACAACCCGATTGAAGTTCTTTTCACAGTAATTCCATTGATTCTGGTTATTGGATTCTTCGCCTTCACCGCCAGAGACATTGCTGCCATTGAGCAGCCAACAGAGAACCCCGATGTGGTGATTCAGGTTATTGGAAAGCAGTGGAGCTGGGATTTCAACTACGTGGACGCAAACGTTTACGATTCAGGAATTCAGGCACAGTTCGATGGACAATCCGGCGTTCCTGAGACATTGCCAGCCCTGTATCTTCCGGTTGGGAAAACTGTCCAGATAGATCTTTCCTCTAGAGATGTGATCCATTCCTTCTGGGTTATTGACTTCTTGTATAAGAAGGACATGTTCCCTGGAAAAACCAACCACATGTACTTCACACCTCAAGTTGAAGGCACCTACATGGGTAAGTGTGCAGAGCTCTGCGGTGAGTACCACTCGATGATGCTGTTCCAGGTTAAAGTAGTTTCCCAAGCTGAGTACGATACGCACCTTGCAAGCTTGGCGGCCAAGGGCCAAACGGGACAGCTTGATACTTCACTTGATAGAAACCAAAACCTTCCAGGTGACGATCCTGAGAACAGAGATTAGAGGAAAAGGCGAATGGCAACTTTAACCGACAGTCGCACCAGCGGGGGATACCAATTCCCGGGTAAAAAGTCCAAGGGTGAAATCATCGTCGACTGGATCACTACAACCGATCACAAGAAAATCGGGTATCTGTACCTCATAACCTCTTTCATTTACTTCCTGATTGCGGGAGTTATGGCACTTCTTATTCGCGCTCAGTTGACCCTGCCTGGTCTTGACATCGTTCAAACCAAGGAGCAATACAACCAGCTTTTCACAATGCACGGAACCATCATGCTCTTGATGTTTGCAACCCCTCTGTTTGCTGGCTTTGCAAACGTACTAATGCCAGTTCAAATTGGTGCACCTGACGTCGCCTTCCCAAGGCTGAACGCAATTGCTTTCTGGTTCTTCTTCTTTGGAAGCCTGGTAGCCGTATCGGGCTTCTTCACTCCACAGGGCGCTGCGTCCTTTGGGTGGTTTGCCTATGCGCCGTTATCCAACACGACTTTCTCGCCGGGAATTGGTGGAGATCTCTGGGTTTTTGGTCTAGCGCTCAGCGGTTTTGGAACAATCATGGGTGGTGTGAACTTCATCACAACGATTTTGACTATGCGCGCTCCTGGTATGACCATGTTCCGCATGCCAATCTTCACTTGGAACACTTTGGTTACTTCGATATTGGTAATCATGGCATTCCCTCCACTAGCAGCGGCTTTGTTTGCCCTAGGTGCGGACCGTAGATTCGGCGCTCACATCTTTGACCCAGTCAATGGTGGGCCGATGCTATGGCAGCACTTGTTCTGGTTCTTTGGCCACCCTGAGGTGTACATCATCGCGCTGCCATTTTTTGGAATTGTTTCCGAGATCTTCCCGGTGTTTAGCCGTAAACCAGTCTTTGGCTACAAGACACTGATCTTTGCAACCATCGCTATCGCCGCTCTATCGATGACCGTTTGGGCTCACCACATGTACGTGACCGGTTCGGTTCTTCTCCCATTCTTTGCTTTCACCACGATGCTGATTGCTGTTCCCACGGGTGTGAAAATATTTAACTGGATTGGCACGATGTGGCGAGGCTCAATTACTTTTGAGACTCCAATGCTTTACAGCCTTGGTTTCTTGACCACATTTATATTTGGTGGTTTGACTGGAGTAATTCTTGCTTCACCACCACTTACTTTCCACCTATCGGATAGTTACTTCGTTGTTGCGCACTTCCACTACGTGGTGTTTGGAACAGTGGTGTTTGCTATGTTTGCAGGCTTCTTCTTCTGGTGGCCAAAGTTCACCGGCAAGATGCTCGATGAGCGCCTTGGAAAGATTCAGTTCTGGATCTTGTTCTTCGGATTCCACATCACCTTCCTTGTGCAGCACTGGTTGGGTGTTATTGGTATGCCAAGACGGTATGCAACCTACCTACCTGAAGATGGCTTCACTTGGATGAACATGGTTTCTACGGCTGGGTCTGTATTACTAGCACTTTCGATGATCCCTTTCCTTTGGAATCTTTACATCACAGCTCGTCGGGCACCGGCAGTCACATTAGATGATCCTTGGGGCTACGGACGATCTCTGGAGTGGGCAACATCAAGTCCATTCCCTCGCCACAACTTCCACTCGATTCCAAGAATCAGATCAGAATCTCCGGCTTTCGATCTACACCACCCTGAATATGCATCTGCAGAGGCCAAGGCCGCAGTGAGCGAAGAAAGGAAATAGGGGAATGAAAGCCAATGTAAGCATGTGGTTAATCATGACCTCATTTTTTGCTTTGATTACTAGCGTCTACGCAATTTGGTGGTCTCTGGCCTACGGAGGCTGGGAGCCAATTGGAACAGCGGCTCTAGCAATGCTGACGTTCATGAGCATCTTCATTACCTTCTATCTATGGAAAACTGACAGGACACAGGGATTAGTTCCAGAAGATCGCCTGGATGCAAACATTGAAGATGGGGAATCTGAGGTTGGCTTCTATTCTCCTTGGAGCTGGTGGCCGGTATTCGTCGGTGCAGCTGCGGCATTAACTTTTGCATCTTTGGCAGTTGGGTGGTGGCTAACTTTCATCGCGGTGCCATTGGCGCTAATCGGTGTCGTTGGTTTTGTGTTTGAACACAACCGCGGACATTTCGCACACTAGTGTCTGCCGATAAAACTATCTCCTCTGGAGGGCCCTGGGAAGAATCAATCGGGTATTCAAGAGCGGTAGTTGCCGGCCCATACATCCACGTCTCTGGTTCAACCGCCACGATCGATGGTGTGCTGCAACATGAAGGGGACGCTTACGGACAGGCCAAGGTCGCGTTCCAGGTCATCGAGAAGGCGCTTGTGTTGGGTGGACATAGCCTCATAGATGTTGTAAGGACCAGAATCTATTTAGCTAACGCGGAGGACATGGACGCGGTAGGCCGCGCTCACGGTGAGATCTTTTCAAAGATTAGACCGGCGGCCACAATGCTTGGTGGAGTTCAATTCATCAACAAGGCCATGTTGGTTGAGATAGAAGTCGATTCATACAAGCCATAAAAAGAGGAACCCGCCCTTTAGCCAGGTTTTTTGGATTGGCTATTTTGAGAGCTGGTCTTGCTTTGTTCCCTCAATTGCAGGTGAATGATCGTGGGCTTGGGCCTGATCCAGCTCGGTCTGGGAAACCGGAGAAATGCGGTCTTCGAAGTAGATCCTCGATAGAGCAGATCGGATTCTAGTTCCAACCGTGATCTTGCCCTTCTCGTTTGGCCTAACAATTGTTGGCTTGTAATCCTTGAAATCGACTAGTTTGTACATTTCGTACTTATCTAGAGGTTCGTGAACCTCAATGTATTCACCGTGTGGCAGACGAACGATACGCCCAGTCTCTCTACCGTGCAGCACAATTTCACGATCCTTTCGCTGCAAAGAAAGACAAGTCCTCTTGGTGACAATGTAGGCAAAAATTGGACCGGCAATAAGCATGATTTGCATCGAAACCAGTACTTGGTTCAAGGACATGTGGAAGAAAGTAGCAATCAAGTCAGTGGATGCTGCTGCCCACAGCACACCGTAGAAAGTCACTCCAGCAGCTCCGATGGCTGTGCGAGTAGGAGCGTTTCTTGGACGGTCTAGAACGTGGTGCTCACGCTTGTCAGC
>WLDW01000047.1 GCA_009704605.1 Actinomycetota bacterium | reverse complement strand
TTATTCCCAAATCGAAGGCACGACGAAGCACCGCGCGCTGGTTAGCAAAGGAATGATCCGAGCCGAAGTTATGCCAAAGACCTAGGGATACTTCCGGAAGCAATAATCCGGACTTTCCCACCCGGCGGTACTTGATTTGGGAGTATCTGTCTTGGCTGGCTCGAAATTTCATAAACACAAGCCTAAGCTAGCTATATGATCAGTTTTGTCCTCGGTGGTGGCTGCTTTTGGTGCCTAGATTCGAGCTTTATGCAGTTTCGTGGCGTGAGCGACGTCGAGGTCGGCTATAGCGGTGGACATGTTGAAAACCCAAGCTACGAAGCCGTTTGCGGTGAGGGAACCGGCCACGCTGAAGTGGCCAAGGTTATCTTCGATGAATCCATCATTCCCTCCGATGTCATTTTGGACATCTTCTTTACTCTTCATGACCCCACCCAGCTAAACCGTCAGGGTAATGACATTGGAACTAGCTATCGAAGCTGCATGTTCTATGTAGGGGAAGACCAAAAAGCGCTATTTGAACAAGCACTAGAAAGAGCCAAGCAAGTCTGGGGAGACTCCATTGTTACCCAGCTATTGCCACTCGAAAAGTTCTGGATGGGGGAGACCTACCACCAGGACTTCTTTGCCAAGAACCCTGACCAGGGCTACTGCAACATGGTGGTCAAACCCAAGATGGCAAAGACCGCAAAGGCCTTTACTTCTTACCTGGAATAACTTCTCCACAGATTCTTTTTCAACCCGCACAAGCCTGAGACCTTTTGAGAGTCTTTTTCTCTGTTTAGTTCAATCAGAGAAAAAGGTAGCTATGTCAGATGTATTTTCAGTTCAAGGTTTAGTAGCAACAACGCCTAGGCACTTAGTCACTCAAGATGGCTTGCCAATAACCTCATTTCGCTTGGCTTCCTCCAAGCGCCGCTTCGATAGATCCAAAAACTCTTGGATCGACGGGGAAACCAACTGGTTCACCGTGACCTGTTTTCGCCAGCTTGCCATCAACACCGCAAGCTCGGTATCCAAAGGCGATCGTGTTTGCACCTCAGGCAGGCTCAAGGTTCGTGACTGGGATAACGGAGAAAGAACTGGAACCTCTGTTGAGATTGAGGCAGATGTGATTGGTCACGACTTGTCCTGGGGCAATTCGGTATTCACCCGCACTGTTCTGGTGCGCGAAGAGCCAGCAGATAGTGAAATTGAAGATGAAGAGTTTGAGCCCAAGGAGACAACGCTGCTTAGCTCCGCAAGCAAGTAACAGACCCGGTCAGGCTACTTCCCCCTAAGCGCCTGGTCGCGTGACACCCTTTTTACCTAGGTGTATGTGATTGTTGGCTCACAATGAGCCACAACATTGTCGGATAAACTTATCCACAGCACTCTTGGTGAAAAGGGTGTCATTTTTTTGACACCACAATTTGAGGGAAACATGGCTGAATTTATCTATCAGATGATCAAAGCGCGAAAAGCGCACGGCGACAAACTTATCTTGGACGATGTAACGCTCTCATTTATTCCAGGGGCGAAGATTGGTGTTGTTGGACCTAACGGTTCCGGTAAGTCCTCTGTTCTAAAGATCATGGCTGGTCTCGATACTCCTTCGAACGGAGAGGCCCGCCTGAGTGAGGGATACACCGTAGGCATCTTGATGCAGGAGCCAAAGCTTGATGAATCAAAAACTGTGCTTGGAAACGTTGAAGAAGCTGTAAAAGAAGTAAAGGCCAAACTTGATAGGTTCAACGAAATCTCAGCAGAACTTGCAAATCCAGACGCCGACTATGACCGCTTGCTCGAAGAGATGGGAACTTTACAAGAGGCAATTGATCACCTGGATGCCTGGGATTTAGATTCACAACTAGAGCAGGCCATGGATGCTCTTCGTTGCCCACCTAGTGACACCCTGGTAGCCCATCTTTCCGGTGGAGAAAAGCGCCGTGTCGCGCTTTGTAAATTGCTGCTTGAAAAGCCAGACCTACTACTTCTTGACGAGCCAACAAACCATTTGGATGCGGAGAGTGTTTTGTGGCTCGAGCAGCACTTGGCAAAGTATCCAGGTGCGGTGCTAGCCGTTACTCACGATAGGTATTTCCTAGATAACGTTGCGCAGTGGATTTTGGAACTCGATCGCGGACGCGCTTATCCATACGAAGGTAACTACTCCACTTACTTGGAGAAAAAGCAAGAGCGCCTAGAGGTGGCAGGTAAGAAAGACGTCAAGTTGGCTAAGCGCCTAAAGGATGAACTTGAATGGGTTCGCTCTTCATCGAAAGCGAGACAGACAAAATCCAAGGCAAGGCTTTCCAGATACGAAGAAATGGCAAGCGAAGCTGATAAGGCAAGAAAACTAGATTTCGAAGAGATTCAGATTCCGCCGGGCCCAAGACTTGGAAACATAGTTTTGGAAGCCAAGAACCTGCAAAAGAATTTTGGTGATCGAAGCTTGATCTCCGACTTGTCATTCTCGCTTCCTCGAAATGGAATTGTTGGAGTTATTGGACCAAACGGTGTTGGTAAATCGACACTATTCAAGATGATTGTTGGCGAAGAAACCCTGGATGGTGGGGAGCTGCAAATTGGTGAGACGGTAAAGATTTCTTACGTTGACCAGTCTCGCGGAGGCATAGATCCCGAAAAGAGCCTTTGGGAAGTTGTGTCGGGAGGTCTTGACTACATTCAAGTGGGTCAAGTTGAGATGCCTTCGCGTGCTTATGTTGCAGCTTTTGGCTTCAAGGGACCAGATCAGCAAAAACCTGCCGGAGTGTTATCTGGTGGTGAGCGCAACAGGCTAAATCTTGCTTTGACTTTGAAAGAGGGTGGAAACCTACTGCTACTGGATGAGCCAACAAACGATTTAGATGTTGAAACCCTAGGTTCTTTGGAAAACGCTTTACTTGAGTTCCCTGGTTGCGCTGTGGTAATCACACACGATAGGTGGTTCCTGGACCGAGTTGCTACTCACATCCTGGCCTACGAGGGTACTGACGAGAAGCCAGATAAGTGGTACTGGTTTGAAGGAAACTTCGAAGCTTACGAGGAAAACAAGATCGAACGCTTAGGCCCAGACGCCGCTAAGCCGCACCGCTCTACTTACCGAAGATTGACAAGAGACTAGCCACTTTTCCTTCGGGGACTCGAACCATTCCCTCCTGGGCAACTGTTGCTAGCAAGACACCTTCGCGGCTAAAGATCTTTCCAATAGCTAAACCTCTGCTGTTTTGAGCAGCGGGGGATTCTTGAACATAGAGCATCCACTCATCCACCTTGGCAGGGGCGTGAAACCACATCGCGTGATCGAGGCTCGCAGTTTTTAGTCCCGGTTTAGCCCAAGAAATTTTATGTCTTCGGTAAATGCTTTCAAGAAGCGTGAAATCGGAAGCGTACGCAAGGGCAGCTTGATGCAGGGTTGGAGAGACAGGTAATTCTCCGATTGCTTTGAGCCAAACTGCCTGGTGAGCCACCGGCTCACCCTTTACTTCGAAGTAGATCGGTGATTGCACGTGGCGCAAATCAAACGGTCTGGCTTTTGCCCAGTACTGAGCAACCGGGTGAGGAATACCGCCCAGCACTTCAGCTGCAGAGGGAAGATCCTCTGGCTGCTTCAAACCTTCTGGCATCTGCTCGTGGTGGGTAAGTCCTGGACTCTCGGTTTGGAATGAAGAGATCATCGAAAAAATCGGCTCACCTTTTTGGTAGGCCTGAACTCTTCTGGTTGAAAACGACTTACCGTCTCTGAGCCTGTCAACCGAGAATGTGATTGGGAAATCAATGTCTCCTGGTCTCAAGAAATAGCCGTGCAGCGAGTGCAAGATTCTATCCGGGTCTACAGTTCTAGTTGCTGCAACGGTGCACTGCGCGAGGACTTGACCACCAAAAACTCTTCCGTGCGGCATCCACTGCGACGGGCCAATGAAAATATCTTCTTTGGTTCTTGCCCCACCGGCGTCTTTTATGTCGAGCGCTACCAGTAGATCGGCAAGTGGGTCTTTGGGTGGGGGAACCTTGCTCATCTCGAGTGTCCTTACTTTGCGTGGCAGCTATCAGGGTAAGTTTAGTAATGAAATGAAAAATGACTTCCAGCTTTTGGACCATCAAACTGCGCTCGATCTAAAAACCTTTTTGACTCGGGCCAAGAAAATGGACCCTAAGGGAGTTGTACGGCTCAGGGCCTTTGGAGCCCTTTTGACTGCTTACGTCGCACCTTTGTTTACGGCAAATATTTTGGACGATGGTCCAACTGTCCTAGGTCTTCGCACCATGGATCTAAAGCAAGAAGCTGAAATCAACGTATTGGTTCCAATCCAGGCAATTCTTGATCGCATTGCATTTGAGCTAGAAAAGCCAGAATTAGAGCAGAGTTTTGTTTTTCACCTTGAGTCTTCAGAGCGTGTGCCCTGGGCTGGAGTATCCCCACCACGAACCGGTTGGGTAGAAGCTACGAGCCTGCCAGAGTATATGCTTACCGGGGTTGCCAGAAAAGGAATTATCGAAGTCGCGGAGACAATTCCAGAATCAGTTGGTGGACCAATCGCTGCTCGCATTCGATCCGAGGTGTGGGGCAGAGCCATTGACCTTGATTCCAAGGTTCCAGCTGGCGCAGCTTTTGCTGCTGCCGGACTTGGCTTTTTGACTGAAGGCGAAATGGTTCCAGTTTTTCACTCTCAGGGTTGGGTCAGACTGTCTTCCCAATTTGGCCACGTGTTATCTAAAGAGGCCAAGCACTTCTAGTCATCAAATGTGTTCAGCATTGACGTTGCAGCACGATCTAGATATCCCCAAAGCTGCGCCTGATGCAGCGGAGCTAGCTCCAGTGAATCACACGCCAACTTCATGTGATGCAACCATCTCTCACGAGCAAGCGGGTTTATCTTGAAGGGCTGGTGGCGCTGCTTGAGTCTGGGGTGTCCTCTGGTTTCTTGATAGGTTTGCGGACCACCCCAGTACTGCTCCAGAAACATTCGTAGCCGCTCGGCGGCTGGACCCAGATCGTCTTCTGGATACATGGGCTTTAGAACATCATCTGTGGCAACTCCCTCGTAGAACTTAGTCACGAGTTTCTTGAAGGTATCGGTACCACCAACCAGCTCAAATAAGTTTCCCTCAACAGCTTCTCCAGAAAGCCCCTTGATTCGAACTACTTCAACGCGGTTGGCGTCCTCAAACTCGTCAGACATTTAGTCTCTTAGATCCCGTTGCTGAGCATTAAGCGCTCTTTCAACATTGGCAAGGTTCTCGATGATGATTCTGCGAAGCGCCGGCTTGCTTTGAATCTCATTCCTGGCAAGGAAGGCTTGAGTTTCGGAAACTAGTTCTTTGTTGGCAAGTGCTAGCGGGTAGAGATTTACCAGAAGGTATTCGGCCATGTGATAGGTCTTGTCTTCCCAGATCTTGAGCACATTCTCAAAGTATTTAGAAACAAAAGGCTGCAGTGACTTTGGATCCAACACTCTTCCAAAAGCCAAGCTCGCAGAATTCACTAACGCGTTCGAGAGCTCATCGGTGGCAACCAACTTCGTGAACATGGCTTGCTTTGAGCCTTGGTCAGGCAAGGCTGCAATGGCAGCAACGTGATACTTCTGCCCATTGGCGGTGTTATCGCTTGCGAGCTCTTGATCTAGTAGCTCGCTCGTAATCTTTCCACCAACAGCCAAGGACGTAACAAGCTCCCAGCGCAGGTCCGTATCAATTTTGAGCGAGGCAAGCTTTAGCTCACCATTTAGAAGGGCTGAAACATTTGCTAGCTGCTGATCGCTTCTCGCAAACTGAGCGAAGAATTTCACAAACTGCAACTGCGCATCAGAGCCAGCTTCGGCATTTTGCGCAAGGCTCCATAGGCCATCAGCTAGCAAAAGTTGCTCAGTCGAGCGGTTTTGCTCGGCTACATATAGGTTCGCAACTGTTAGTAGCTGTCTCAAGATAGTCAACATAGTTGTTGACTCAGTTTCGAATTCAATGTGTCGAAGAGCGAGCTTTATGAAATCGCGAGGTGAGGTTTCTCCATCCCGGGTTGCATCCCAGGCTGATCCCCAAACCAAGGCCCTGGCCAGCGGGTCTTCGATTAGTGAGAGCTTGTCTAGAGCAAAGTTCCAGGACGACTCGTCCATACGAATCTTTGCGTAAGTGAGATCGTCATCGTTTAGCAAGATCAAGGCTGGGCGTTTTTTGCCAGTAAGTTCTGGAACCTGAGTCTTGGCTCCTTCAACATCCAGCTCGATTCGCTCGGTTCGAACGATTTTGCCATTTTGTTCTTCATAAAGACCAATTGCAATACGGTGCGGTCTTAGGTACGGGTAGTCATCGATGGCTGATTGCAAAATGGCGAATGATTCGATCATTCCGCCTTTTTCCAAAAGTTCTGGCCGCAGGGTGTTTACACCAGCGGTCTCAAGCCAAAGCTTTGACCACAGCGTTAGATCTCTTCCGCTTTGGTTCTCTAGTTCTTTCAATAAATCTTTGAGCTCAGTGTTTTGGTAGGCATGCTTTTTGAAGTAGTCGGAGACTCCTCGCATGAAAGGTTCTTGACCAACCCAAGCAACAAGCTGCTTCAATACCGATGCTCCCTTGGCGTAGGTAATCCCATCGAAGTTAACCTGAACATCCTCTAGGTCGTTAATTTCAGCAACTATTGGATGCGTTGAGGGAAGTTGGTCCTGGCGG
>WLDW01000046.1 GCA_009704605.1 Actinomycetota bacterium | reverse complement strand
GTAATGATGTCTTTTGCAACAACCACTGATTCAGGCAGGGCTAATTGCTTTGCCATTTCGTCGATGATGCGCTCGTTGGCCTGGTGGGTAACTAGAGCAGCTAGTTCTTCTGGTTTAACGCCTGCAACCTCGAGAGCTTGCTTGGCTACTTTTACCATTTCCCAAACCGCCCAGCGGAAAACGCTTTGACCCTCTTGAACAAGAGTTGGCCAACTTCCTGTGCCATCGCGGAAATCAAGCAGAGAACCTGTCATACCAACCGCTTCCCACTTAGAACCATCGGCACCCCAAACGCTTTTTGAAATTCCAGGTGAATCCGATGGTCCGACAATGGCAGCTCCTGATCCATCTCCTAGCAAGAAAGAAATTGATCTATCGGTTGGATCGATGTAATCGGAGAGCTTCTCGCCGCCAACAACCAGAACATACTTCGCAGCCCCTGATCTAACCAGTGAATCTGCTTGTGCGATGCCGTAGCAGTAACCAGCACAAGCAGCTGAGATATCAAAAGCAGGGGCCGGATTAGCCCCAACTAGTTCTGCCAGCAGTGCAGCAGCTGAAGGGGTTTGATACGGATGAGTGATGGTGGAAAAAATGACAGCTTCGATTTCGGCTGGCTTGATGCCTGCTTTTTGAATAGCTTCGTTGCTTGCTTCGACGGCCATGTCCATCAAGGACCTATCTTTGCTGGCGCGCATTCTGGTCACGATGCCGGTGCGTTGCCTAATCCACTCATCAGATGAGTTGATAGGGCCGGCGACATCATCGTTGGTGACCGTTAGGTCTCCTCGAGACGCCCCGAGAGAGTAAATCTTGGAAAATGCAATTGTTTCGGCTTGGTTTAGCTTCGCCATTTCTAAACCTGCTCTCTGACAAATGCGACGGCCTTTTCAAGATCTTCTGGAGACTTCAGGGCCAAGGTGGCGACTCCTGGCATTGCTCGCTTTGCTATTCCAGTTAGGGTACCACCTGGCAAAAGCTCAATAACAGCGCTGACGCCATCGGACACCATCGAATCCATGGTCAAATCCCATCGAACTGGGTTAGAAACCTGATTGATTAGTAGCTCCAAAAACTTATCTCCGCTGTCAACTCTTGCTCCATCGCTATTGGACCAAAGTAGCAGTTTGGGATTTTCAGTTCTGATAGAACTCGCCAAAGAACCAAGCTCAACTTTGGCAGTTTCCATAAACGATGTGTGAAAAGCACCTGCTACCGCCAGACCCACTACCCGGGTTCCTGGCGGAGGAGAGTCAATAAGCTCTTGAATTTTCGCAGACGAACCCGCAGCGACTATTTGCCCTTTTCCGTTGTAATTTGCTGCAAAGAGCCCCATGTTAGATAAATGATCTAGAACAACCTCTTGTTCGCCGCCAACTACCGCTGCCATTGAGCTTGCTTCAAGAGTTGCGGCCCGAGCCATTTGCTCGCCTCTGGCTTTCACAAACTTGAGCGCAGCTTCGGTGTCCAATACCCCAGCAATGTTTGCGGCCGCTATTTCACCTACCGAGTGACCTGCGATACCTGCAAACAAAGAATTGTCTTTCAACGCCTCCACCAATACGGCGTAACTTGCCATTGAAGCAGCAACAATAAGCGGCTGGGCAATTTTCGTGTCCTTGATTGTCTCAGCGTCAGCTTCGGTTCCGAAGTGAAACAAATCCATTTCAAGAATTGCAGAGAACTTTTCGATTTCTTGCTTGAATGATTCCAGTTCTAACCATGGAGACAAAAAGCCTGGAGTTTGGGCCCCTTGACCGGGGCATGTTAGGGCAATCAAGATTCCCTCGATCTCATTGTTGGCTCAGGTTCGTTCATCTTGCCAAGCAGGGTTGCCACCTGCAAAACAAAGGACTCTCTGGCACCGGTTGCATCCCAGCCGATCAATTCAGAGATTTTCTTGAGGCGATAGCGAACGGTGTTGCTGTGAACAAACATCTCTCTGGCAGTTAACTCCAGCGAGCGACCGGTTTCTAGGTAAGTCACGAGGGTATCGAGTAAGTCGGGGGAGTTTTTTCTTAGTGGCTGGTAGATCTTGTTTATCAGTGTTGTCTTTGCCAACATGTCGCCAGCGAGTGCTCGCTCAGCTAATAGATCATCTGCTGAGGCAGGCCTTGGCGCCTTGTTCCACGCTCCAACCACAGAGAAGCCAGAAAGAGCAGACCGAGCAGATTTGTGGGCATCGGTGATCGAAGGAACCTCGGAGCCAACCACAATTGGCCCCTCGGTGAAACTATTCGAGAGCCCACTGCAAAGCACGAATAGCGAGGGTGTCTTCGCGGGATCAGGATTTTCTTCGGGTACTTGTCCGACTACGACAATGAGTCGATCACCGTGGATGCCAACCAGAACGTCCGCGCCGCTTCTTCTTGCTTCTCTTCGTAAGTTGTCAACATCGGTGCTCTGATCCGAGCCACCAATCATTACCGCGACTGCGCCACGTGCTCTCCACCCGAGAGCGGAAACTCTGGAAGAAAGCTCTTCTTCATTTTCACCGCTGAGAATGCTGTCCACTACCAGAGCTTCTAATCTGGCATCCCAAAGACCTCTCGCCTCTGCTGCCTTGGCATAAACATCAGCGGCACTAAAAGCAATCTCTCTGGAATACAACAGCACAGCTTCGCGAAGCTCGCTGTGTTCTTGGACTACTCGATCTTCAACAACTTGTACTACCACTCGAATAAGTTGCAATGTTTCTTGCAAAGATATCGAGCGAAGTAGTTCTCTTGGCGCAGTTGAAAACACATCGGCAGCAACCCAGGGCTGGGAGGTGGGATCTTCGTACCAAGCAAGAAAAGAGGTGATGCCAGCTTGGGCGACAAGCCCAACGGCAGACCTTCTGGCAGCTGGCATCTTGGAATACCAGGGGAGAGTCTTATCAAGACGAGCTAATGTGGTGGTTGCTAATTCTCCAGCGATGGATTGCAACCACTCAAGAGTTTCGTCCTTAGGCTTCGCCACCGGCAGTTCCGCTTGTTCCTGCGTTTACGTTGTGCAGTTGGTAGCGATCGATAGCGAGTTGCAACACCGAATGATCTAGTTCACCGCGGGCAACAAGTTGCTGCAATGAACGCACCACAATCGATGGTCCATCTATCTTGAATTCGCGTCTAGCGGCAGGTCTGGTGTCGGAGAAACCAAAACCATCTGCACCCAAAGTGGCATAGTCACCTGGAACCCAAGCGCGGATCTGGTCCGGAACCGCGTGCATGTAATCGCTCACTCCAATAAATGGCCCAGAGGCGTTTTGAAGCTTCTTAGTTATGTAGGCAGGCTCCACTTCATTGTTTGGGTAGAGGAACTTCTCTCTGTCCTTGTTGAGTCCATCGCGTCGAAGCTCGGTCCAGCTCGTTACCGACCAGATGTCAGCCGAAACTCCCCAGTCCTTGGCTAGAAGATCTTGTGCCTCGTAGGCCCATTGCAAAGCCACACCAGAAGCCAGAATCTGAACCTTGCGTCCCGGAGCTTGGTTCTCGCTAACGCGGTGAATACCGCGCAGGATTCCGTCCACGTCAACGTTCTCTGGTTCTGCTGGCTGAACGTAAGGTTCGTTGTAAACAGTTAGGTAGTAAACAACGTTTGGATCTTTATGGGTTTCGCCATACATGCGCTCAAGTCCTGCTTGCATGATGTGACCAATCTCATATCCGTAGGCCGGGTCGTAGCTAATAACTGCGGTGTTAGTTGATGCCAGTAGTGGCGAGTGACCATCGGCATGCTGCAAACCTTCACCGGTTAGTGTGGTGCGACCTGCGGTTGCACCAATCATGAATCCTCTGGTCATTTGATCAGTAGCTGCCCAAATAGCATCGGCGGTGCGCTGGAATCCAAACATCGAGTAGAAAACGTAAATTGGAATCATTGGCTGACCTTGAGTGGCATAACTGGAGCCAACCGCGGTAAAGGCAGCTATTGACCCAGCCTCGTTAATTCCGGTGTGTAGAATCTGACCAGTTTCTGACTCTTTGTAGTTCAGCAGTAGATCGCGGTCCACAGATAAGTAGTGGTGTCCGGCTGGGTTGTAAATCTTTGCGGTCGGGAAGAATGCATCCATTCCAAATGTTCTTGCCTCGTCAGGAATGATTGGCACAATTCTTGGACCTAGTTCTGAAGATCGCAGAAGATCCTTTAGCAATCTAACGAAGGCCATAGTGGTCGCAACTTCTTGGGTTCCAGAGCCAGCCTTTGCTATGTCATAAGTCTTGTTTTCTGGAAGAGCAAAGCTCACATACTTGCTTCTTCGCTCTGGAAGGTAGCCACCAAGTTCTCGACGGCGCTCGTGCATGTATTGAATCTCTGGAGTTGAATCAGCTGGCTTGTAATACGGAGGCTGATATGGATCGCGCTCTAGCTCCGCGTCGGAGATTGGAATGTGTGTCTCGTCACGGAACTGCTTTAGATCGGCCAGGGTTAGCTTTTTCATCTGGTGAGTAGCGTTTCGACCTTCGAAGGTCTTGCCAAGGGTGTATCCCTTGATGGTCTTGGCAATAATGACTGTTGGCTGACCCTTGTGCTCGGTCGCGGACTTGTAGGCAGCGTAGATCTTCTTGTAGTCGTGACCACCACGCCTTAGTCCCCAGAGCTGATCATCTGTCATTGACTCGACCATCTTGGCGGTTCTTGGGTCGCGGCCAAAGAAGTTCTCTCTTACGAAAGCTCCGGACTCGGTTTTGTAGGTTTGGTAGTCACCATCGGGGGTTCTGTTCATTAAATCTACAAGTGCTCCCTGAGTGTCTGCGCTTAGCAGTGAATCCCACTCGCGACCCCAGATGACCTTGATTACGTTCCAGCCGGCACCTCTAAAGAACGACTCGAGCTCCTGAATGATCTTGCCATTACCTCTAACTGGGCCATCTAGGCGCTGCAGGTTAGCGTTAACAACGAAAGTTAAGTTGTCTAGGCCGTCATTGGCTGCAAGTTGCAGTGCACCGCGGCTTTCAACCTCGTCAAGCTCGCCATCTCCCAGGAAGGCCCAAACGTGCTGCGAGGAAGTGTCGCGGAAGTTGCGGTTATGTAGGTAGCGGTTGAACTGCGCTTGGTAAATCGCATTAATTGGCCCAAGTCCCATCGAAACAGTTGGGAACTGCCAGAACTCTGGCATAAGTCTTGGGTGCGGGTAAGAAGACAGTCCTCCGCCTGGGTGAGATTTTTCCTGGCGGAAACCATTTAGCTGGTTTTCGGAAAGTCGGCCTTCCAAAAATGCACGAGCATATGGACCAGGGGAGGCGTGACCTTGAATGAAAATCTGATCTCCACCGGATGGGTGATCTTGACCTTTGAAGAAGTGGTTGAAACCAACTTCATATAAAGAAGCAGAGGAAGCAAAAGTTGAGATATGTCCACCAACCGCAATTCCTGGGCGCTGAGCTCGGTGCACCAGCATCGCAGCATTCCATCGCATCCAGGAACGGTAGGTTCTTTCGATTTTTTCATCGCCTGGGAAAGCTGGCTCGTCCTCTGGAGAAATGGTGTTGATGTAATCGGTGGTTGGTACCAGTGGCACGTTAAGCTGCAGTTCATGTGAGCGTCTAAGAAGATTGAGCATTAGCTCTCTGGCGCGACCACGACCGCGGGTTGCTGAGGCCTGAGAAAGAGATTCCAGCCACTCGGAGGTTTCTTGAGGATCCATGTCTGGATTGGAAACCGCGTAGGCATCATTGTTATTAATGGACAATGAAATCCTTTCTAAAAAGAGTCTTCGCTAATGTTTTTTGACAGCGAACCATTTAGGGCTCCGGATAGGGCCAATAAGAAGTTTACCTATTCAAAATGGGGTTATCTGAACCCAATATCAGGGCCTACTATGGAACCAAGTATTTAAACCAAGGAGACGCAATGGCTGCAGAAGTAGGCGAAAAGGCCCCAGATTTTGAGCTAAACAACCAACATGGGGAGCCAGTGAAGCTTTCCTCTTATATAGGCAAAAAGCCAGTGGTACTAGTTTTCTACCCACTCTCGTTCTCGGGCACCTGCACCGGAGAGCTTTGCGAGCTTAGGGACAACATTTCTATCTTTGAGTCAGCGGACACCGAACTTTTGGCTATTTCCGTGGACTCCAAGTACACCCAGAAGATCTTCGCTGACCAGGAGGGCTACAAGTTTCAGGTGTTAGCCGACTTCTGGCCACACGGCGGCGTTGCCAAGCAATACGGTGTCTTCATGGAAGAAGCCGGAATTGCCAAGCGCGGCACCTTCTTGATTGATAAAGAAGGCGTGATTCAGGCCAAGTTTGTCAACGGCCCTGGCGAAGCAAGGGACCTAGGAAGCTACAAAGAGGCTCTAGCGGCTTTGTAGTAGAGTTTTGTAGTTGCCTTATGGCGCATGTTTGAGGGCCTTTAGCTCAGTTGGTAGAGCGCCACGTTTACACCGTGGATGTCATCGGTTCGAGCCCGGTAGGGCCCACAGATAGCGACTCAGGATTGCCCGGCGTTAGGATTTGGTAATGGAATCTCCAACACCCCCAACCCCTCGTGCCATGTCAGATGACGAGCTAAATGCTGAGGTAATGAGATTACAGTCTCAACCAGATGGCCTAATGGCTGCCATGGCTCTAATCGAAGCCCAAAACCAATTGAGGCAGCAAGATTCCTTCGCTTACTCGCAGTGGCAACTGCAGGCACAAATGCAAGCTGCCTCTGCTCCTGCCGAAGTTCGTGAGCCGGATCCAACTATTGTCCCGGCACCCGACGTTACTCCACCGGCAGTCGCG
>WLDW01000045.1 GCA_009704605.1 Actinomycetota bacterium | reverse complement strand
CTGCGCAACGCGGCGACTCTCCCCAAGCAGGAAGCGGCCGCCATGGCTTTCCTGGTCGTGGTCTCCCTCGTTGGCGTGGCCGGTATCTTCGAACGCGCCAAGTGGACGTGGCCCCTCGAGTCGGCGCGACACCAATGCGAAAGTGCATTGAAGCCGAAGTCATGGACTTCGCTGATGACGTTGCCTATTCTGTCCACGATTTTGAGGATGCTATCGTTTCGGGATTCGTAAATTTAGCTGAGATCAAATCAACCCCCTCTGATACCTCCCTGCTTCAAAAAATTGCGGAATGGGATGGGTCTGATTTGAATGCCTCCGATTTTGAATCAGCTCTTTCTAGGTTGCGCTCAAACAGCTACTGGCTAACAAGTCACAGCGGCGCAATGAAGGATCAGGCGACTTTAAAGAACCTAACTAGCGCGCTGATTGGCTCTTTTGTTCGAAGAACCACTGACCAAACAGAATTAGCGAATGCTTCCGAGCATCTAGTTAGATATCAAGGGGCCCTGGTTGTTCCTAATGAGGTAAGGGCTGAGATAGCAGTGCTCAAGGGGATAGTTTCTGCCTATTTGATGTCGGATGCGAAAAGGCAGCCTTACTACCAATGGCAAAGGGCGATTCTTTCTGAGCTTGCAGATGCTCTGCTAGCTGCCAACGGCAAGCACCTAGATACTTACTGCGCCAGCGCTTGGCAGGAAGCAACCACCGACGAGCAAAAGCACCGTGTGATCGTTGACCAGGTTGCATCTCTTACTGACGTATCAGCTCTTAGCCTGCACCACGAACTAGTGACTAAATAGGATTATCAAGTGGCCGGAAAAATAAGCGCGCGAGACATCGAGGAAGTAAAAGCTCGAGTAAACATCGCCGACGTAATTGGCGGATATGTTGCTCTAAAGCCAGCCAGCACGGGAAGCCTAAAGGGGCTTTGCCCGTTTCATCAGGAAAAATCTCCCTCTTTTAACGTCAGGCCCCTGCAAGGCTTCTATCACTGCTTTGGTTGCGGGGCAGGTGGAGATGTCTACAAGTTCTTGCAGGAAATGGAATCACTTAGCTTCTACGAAGCTGTTGAGAACCTAGCCCAAAAAGCTAGCTACACCCTTACCTACGAAGCTGGTTCAAATGCGCCAGACCAGGGACAAAAAGCCAGAATCTATGAAGCAAATCTTGCTGCTTCCAGATACTTTGCCGAGCAGCTAGGAACAGATGCGGCAACAACCGGCCGAGACTTCTTGAAATCGCGTGGCTTTGATAAATCAGCTGCCGAAACTTTTGGAGTTGGTTTTGCCCCCAAGGGTTGGAACAACCTCGTGGATCACCTCAAGACCTTGGGTTTCACCGAGGATGAACTTGTGCTTGCCTCGCTGGCCTCCAGGGGAGAGCGTGGGCTTTACGACAAGTTCCGCGGAAGACTAATTTGGCCAATTAGAGACACCTCTAACCAGGTGATTGGTTTTGGAGCAAGAAAACTATTTGATGATGACCAGGGGCCTAAGTATCTAAACACTTCAGAAACTCCGGTGTATCACAAGTCAGCGGTGCTGTATGGAATTGATCTAGCTAAAAAAGAAATCTCCAAGACGCAAAAGGTAGTTGTAGTTGAGGGATACACCGACGTGATGGCTTGTCACCTAGCTGGAGTCACCACCGCGGTTGCTACCTGTGGAACAGCATTCGGAGATGAGCACATTCGAATCCTTAATCGCATGCTTTCAGCAAATGTGGATAATCCAGCAGAAGTTATTTTCACTTTTGACCCAGACGAAGCTGGTCAAAAAGCAGCCATGCGCGCCTTTGCCGACGCAGACAAGTTCCATGCCAACAGCTTCATAGCGGTTGGACCAGATGGGCTAGATCCATCGGATCTCAGGGTGCAAAAAGGCGATGAAGCCGTGCAGCTGATGATTGAAAGCAAAAAACCCATCTACGAGTTTGCTATCAAGCAGAAGCTAAAAAACTTTGACCTATCTAGCGTTGAAGGTCGAGTTGGTGCCGCCAGGGCAGCCGCTGGTGTCATTGCAACCATTCGGGACTCTGCAATGCGCTCCGTATACCTTCGAGAAGTGGCCAACTGGGTAAATCTTGATGTTTCGGAAGTTAGCGCCTTGGTAGAGCGTGCCATCAAGGACAAAGTTGTAGCGGCTGTGGCGCCAATGAGGCAAGACGTTGCTGCAGAACCTGCTGTGCAGTCTTTTGAGGAGCCAGATCTTCGAGACCCAACTATTCGATTCGAGCGACAGTTACTGGAGGTGCTAATTCAGCACCCGGCAGAGATTGAAGAAGATAAATTCCTAGAACTAGTGTCGGGAGATTTCTTAGCCAGGGTGCACTCTTTACTTGCCTCAGCTCTATTGGCCAATTCGGCAAATCGCAAAGACTCTAACTGGTTGGTAAAACTCTCAGAGTCACTTGACCCAGCCCTCCACCGGATCCTACGGGCGATGGCTGCAACATCGCTACCGGCGAGTACCGAAGAAGAGCTCAAGCGCTATATCGATGGTGTTGCGGTAAGTGGATTTATAAACCTGCTCACCAGGCAGAAGCTTTCATTGCAAGCTGTTCTTCGTCAAACCGAAGCATCGGATTCGGCCAAGATTTCTGAAATCCAAAAAGAGCTTATGGATATCGAACAACGCAGGCGGGCGCTTCAAGGTGGCTAACAATCTTGTCGCAATCGAACCAAAAAGCTTTCCGGAATACGAAAAAGCTGTAGAACTAGGCGGTGCGAAGCTCTCGCCCATGGGGCCAGATGTTCGTGGGCTGATCTGGACGGATTACTCTTCCCCGGCAGCACTGGGTGAATTAATTGAGCGCAACCCGCAGTTGGAATGGGTGCAGTTACCATTTGCCGGAGTTGACGCATTCTCCAAGCAATTAGACAAGAAGGTATTGTTCACTAGCGCTAAAGGTGCCTATAGGGAACCGGTAGCTGAGCATGCCCTGATGCTCGCTTTGGCCCTTGGTCGGAAGCTTCCAGTTCGTATCAAGGCTTCCAGTTGGGGCAAACGTGAAGCATTTAGCTTCTATGATTCAAAAGTTTTGCTCATTGGTGCTGGCGGAATATCAGAGGAGCTCACAAAACTTCTCGCGCCATTTAGGGCAGAGATTACTGTTGTGAGAAACAACGCTGACCTGCCTTTCGCTGCAGCCAAAAAAGTAGCAGGGCTGGAAGAACTAGATAGCTTGATTCCAGAAGCTGACCTTGTGATTGTGACCTGCGCATTGACAGAGCAAACTCGCGGACTTATTAACTACAAACGGCTGTCGCTTTTCAAGCCGACTGCCTACCTTGTGAATGTAGCCCGAGGACCAATTGTGGTTAGCGATGATCTAATTCGAGCCTTAGATGATGGTCTGCTAGCCGGGGCTGGGTTGGATGTAACCGATCCTGAACCGATTCCAAATGGGCACGCTTTTTTTGGCCGTGAAGACCTTATTCTGACGCCTCATACCGCCGACACTAAGGAAATAGTCACCAGGCTATTTGCCACCCGCATTGAGCAGAATGTGAAGGCTTTTTTGGGTAACGGTGCCTGGGTGGGCGAGGTAAGCCCTTCTCTGGGCTACTGATATAGAAGGGCCGCCATTTTTGGTAGTGTTGGAGGCTGCGCAAGCATTCCTCGGTAGCTCAATTGGCAGAGCAATCGGCTGTTAACCGATAGGTTCTTGGTTCGAGTCCAAGCCGGGGAGCCAAAGAATCCAGCCCACATCAAAGCAAGCCTCAGGAGATATGAGTGATTCGCTGGATACTAGACACCAAATGGATTCCAGAGATTGCACTTTCCCTCATCCTCTTGGCTGTTTTTGGCGGAATCAACGCCGCTACTAGCGGAATTAGCTACTTTCTACTGTCTATCCCATTCGCACTAGCTTCGCTGTTTGTCAGAAAATATAGCTACCTCACGGGCGCAATGCTCTTTGTCGGAGCCGCACTACACATTGGCTTCTCCGCGGTGCCTTCTTTTGGGAACTTAGTTCTTGCAGTCGTTGCTTTTGTTGCCGGCGTGTTCACGTCTAATCCTTGGCGTGTAATCAACATTCTGGCCGTCAGCGGTACTTCATTCGTGATAATCGCAAGCGCTTCCAATAACCCAAATCTTTCACTGCCGAACTTGGGGGTAATCGAATTTACTGACACCGGAAGACTGGTTTTCTTCATTGTTGGATCGATCTTGGCGGGCAGCCTAATCGGCCTTGCCGCAGTTGGCGGTCGTCTCGTGCGCGAGCAATATCTTCAGCGGCAATTCCAAGGCAACCGCAAATACTCAAACTCCCAGCAAGATGAAATCTCGCTGGAGCTAGCCGAGCAAGCTAAGCGCTTCGAGATGGCGGGGGACATGAACGAAAGTGCTGTGCAGCACATTTCTTCAGTGATAACTAACGCAGAGGCTGGCCTATACACGGCCAAGCTAGATCCCGATGCGGGTTTGCGCGCGTTGGACAAAGTGCTGCTGAGCGCAAAGGCGGCTCACAGCGAGCTAAGAAGGCTATACGAGACCATTAATCGCGGAACTGTGATTTCCACCGCGCCTCCAACCTTAGAAAGCCTTTCGGCTCTTGAGCTAACTATGCGCGAGGCCGGATACAACATGTCCATTACCTACTCGGGTTCGCGGGTTGAATTGGATAGCTCAATGGAAGTGGCAATTTACCGGATAGTTTTCGAGGCAATCAAGAATGTTCGCCAGCACAACCCCAAGGGCACCATGGTAACTGTGGAGATCACCTGGTTTGAAACTAGCCTTCAAGTAATCATTCGAGACAACGGTGTTGAAGTAGTTAGAAAAAGCGATGTTGGCATAAATGGTTTACCTGCTCCCTATGACGCCACCGATGACATCGATAACCTCCTTGAAAAAGTCATTGGACCCGGAATCACAGCAATGCGTGAGCGCGTAGAGAGCTTCGGTGGATCCCTTGAGGCTCAAAGGGTAGTCGGGGTTGGATTTACCGTTTCGGCTCTTTTCCCGATTATTCGACCCAAGCAAGACTGATCAGAACCTGCATGAGCCAATCACTTCGAATTGCCCTGATTGACTGGAACACGAGCGTTCGATCTGCCAGGAGGGCAATTCTTGATGCCACAGAAAACATCACCGTGGTCTTCGAATCCGATGGCAGTAAAGATCAGCTAACCCAGCTGCCTGATTTGTTGGTTGATGTCATAGTTATTGATCAACAATTAGATAGCAAAACTGGAGTCGACGCCTTTTTGACTCTCAGGCAGAGTTACGAAGAGCTGTCAGAGATCCCCAAGGCAGTTCTCACTACGGTCTTCGACATTACATCCCTCCGCGTCCAAGCTCTTGGAGCTGGAATGCACGATGTTGTGAGTATCGATAGCGGGCCTGACGGGCTTATAAATGCCATTAGGTCAGCCGCTTCGGCTGAGCCAGTAATTGATCTAGCGGAACTTGCGAAGTTGCTCACCGAAACCCCGCCCATTTTCAAAAGCAGTTTCGAATTGAGTCAAGCTGTTATTACACTTCCGGTAAGAAAAAAGGGTCTGATTGAAAAGCTTGCCGAGGAGTGGCCAAAGATAAAGGCCGGCTCAAAGCCGAAGTTAAGTCTTGAGCAATACCAACCGCTTGCTCTTTCGCTAGGCTTTCTTAGCGCAAGCGAGTTTGTTATCAAGCTCATGCAGAATGGGGTGTTGGATGCCAAGTGAAGCGCAAAGCGTTAAGGCGATCTCATTCGGGGTAGGTTTTGCAACTGGTCTCTACGGCATTTCTTTTGGAGCTTTATCGGTTGCTGCCGGTCTAGATTTTTGGCAGACCATGGCGCTTAGCCTTTTGATGTTTAGCGGCGGTAGTCAATTTGCCTTTGTCGGTGTTTTTGCAACCGGAGCAGGAGTAGTTCCTGCGGTTTTATCAGCCTGGCTGCTGGGTGTTCGTAACGGCTTCTACGCAATTAGATTGGCTCCAGTCATGTCGTTGTCTGGAATCTTAAAGCCCGTTGGAGCTCAACTAACAATTGATGAATCAAATGCCGTTTCCCTTTCCCAAGAGCCTGATATTGCGAAACAGCGCCAGGGTTTTTGGCTTACAGGGATTGCAGTTTTTATCTTTTGGAATTTACTCACAGCAGTTGGAGCGTTACTTGGGTCTGCAATTGGTAACCCGGCTGACTGGGGTTTAGATGCAGCAGCTGGCGCGGCTTTCCTTGGATTGATTTGGCCAAGACTAAAAGAGTCCAAGCTATTGCTGCTAGCAGTGGTGTCAGCATTTACTGCCACCTATCTGTCTAGCTTTGTGCCGGCTGGTATCCCAGTACTGCTGACCGCGGGTGTCGCTGTTATCTTCTGGATAATCGAGCTTTTAGGAAAATCAAAATGACGCTCTGGGCAGGTGTCTTGCTAGCAAGTGCTTTGGTTTTCTCCTGGAAACTACTAGGGCATTTGATCCCGGAACGTTTCGTTCAGAATCCCAGCATTCGATCTCTGGCGGCGCTACTTACGGTCGCAATGCTCGCAGGTCTTGTTGGAATACAAACTTTTGTCTCTGCCGAGGGGATTACTTTAGACGCGAGGGCAGCCGCCTTGGCGGTTGCTGCTGTTCTTTTCTACCTGAGAGTCCCATTTATCTTTGTGGTGATTGCCGCGGCGGCAGTGGCTAGCTTGCTAAGGATGTGTCTTTAGTCCTCGAGGTGATCTGTTCCTGGTAGCCAGGACTGTCCAGGTCTATTCCAACCCAGCTCGGCCATAACTTCGAATGCTTCCTTTT
>WLDW01000044.1 GCA_009704605.1 Actinomycetota bacterium | reverse complement strand
TGGATGCACAACCGGGTGCGCATGATTGTTGCAAGTTTTCTTGTTAAGGACTTGCATTTGGAGTGGCAGCAGGGGGCAGACTGGTTTGAGCAGTGTTTATCTGATTTTGATCCTGCTTCGAACTCGCATGGCTGGCAGTGGACGGCTGGTTGCGGAACAGATGCCTCGCCCTACTACCGAGTATTCAATCCGATTTTGCAAGGATACAAATTCGATCCAGATGGTAACTATGTTCGTAAGTACATTCCGGAGCTTTCACACCTTGAAGGAGCTGAAGTGCACGAGCCTTGGTTACTAGTTGATGGGCTCATAAATGGGTACCCCGAACCGATGCTCGATCACTCGAAAGAACGTGACGAAAGCCTGCGGAGACTAGAAGAGATCAAAGAAAAATAGCGGATCAAGCGCAATAGCAACAAACAAAACCGTCAGGTATGTTATCGACCCATGAAAGAGCCTCATTGGGTTTTTGATCTCACCCTTTCTCGCCTCAGCGTTTAGGCGGTGTGATTCCATGAGAAACAGAGCGCCAGTAACTAGAGCCGTTGCCGTGTAGATGATACCCATCTCACCAAGTGGAATCAGCAACAGCGTTGAGGCAACCAGCGCCCAGGCATACAAAACAATCTGCACGCCAACTGTTTGATTGTTTCGAACTACTGGGAGCATCGGAACCCCAGCGTCGCTGTATTCGGCTTTGTACCTAAGCGAAAGTGGCCAGTAGTGCGGTGGGGTCCATAGGAAAACAATTATGAACAATACCCACGCTGCAGCATTCAGTTCACCAGTAACCGCAGCCCACCCAATGAGAACTGGCATTGCCCCTGCAGCACCGCCCCAGACGATGTTTTGTGGGGTGCGACGCTTCAGTAGCAATGTATAAACAAAGACATAAAACAGTATCGCGGCCAGCGAAAGTGCTGCGGCCAGTGGATTAACTATGACTGCGAGCCAGACCACAGAGAGAACGCCGAGAGCCCATGCGAACAGATATGCCTCTTTTGGAGACAGGTCTCCAGTGACTAGTGGACGGCCTTTTGTTCGACCCATAATCTTGTCGATGTCGCGATCAATGTAGCAATTAAAGGAGTTTGCACTTCCCGCACTCAACGCTCCACCGAACACCGTGGCAATCACGAGCCAGGGGTCTGGAATGCCACGTTGGGCAAGAATCATGGTCGGAACCGTGGCGATTAGAAGAAGTTCAATAACCCTCGGTTTAGTGAGGTCAAAATAGGCCTTGGCTTTGCGCCAGAAACCAAGCCTGACAGGCAAGGTTTCTAAGGTTTGAGAGCTCATGATTTGATTTAAGTCTAAGCGACCAACTTGTAGCCCTGCGCAACCAAGAGTCTGCTGGCTATATGTGTAAGGTAAATCGTAAGGTCGTGGAAAACCTCAACTTTTATCCCAAGGGTAAAGCTTGTTTGGTGGACATTCCGCGCAAAGTCTGGTTTGACACGTGAACAGGTAGGTTATGAGCAATCTTGAGTGGTCAAAGCTAGACCAAGAAGCGGTTGATACTGCCAGAGTTCTAGCTGCTGACGCGGTTGAAAAAGTCGGTAATGGCCACCCAGGTACGGCAATTTCTTTGGCTCCAGTAGCCCATCTTCTGTTCCAGAAAGTTCTCAGGCATGACCCAGCAAACCCGGATTGGGTTGGCAGGGATCGCTTTATTCTCAGTGTCGGACATTCTTCTCTAACCCTTTACAACCAGTTGTACCTCACTGGTTACGGACTCGAGCTATCAGATCTTCAAGCACTTCGAACCTGGGATTCCCTCACTCCAGGACACCCTGAGTACGGACACACCAAGGGCGTTGAAATAACGACTGGACCACTGGGTCAAGGTCTTGCTTCTGCAGTTGGTTTTGCCTACGCAGCAAGGTTCGAAAGAGGGCTCTTTGACCCATCGGCACCTGCTGGAACTAGCCCTTTTGATCACTACATCTTCTGCATCGCTGGCGATGGTGACATGCAAGAAGGTGTCACCTCCGAAGCGTCGTCGCTTGCCGGCCACCAGAAGCTTGGCAATCTAGTTGTCTTGTATGACTCGAACCAGATATCAATTGAAGATGACACCAAGATTGCGTTCACTGAAGATCTTGAGAATCGTTATGAGTCATACGGTTGGCACGTCCAGGTTGTCAATTGGAAAAAATCTGGCGAATACGTTGAAGACATGCAGGAGCTTTACTCTGCAATCCAGAAAGCCAAAGCCGAAACCGATAAGCCATCGCTTATCACTATTCGAACCATTATTGGATGGCCAGCGCCAACTAAGCAAAACACTGGCAAGGTTCACGGCTCTGCCTTGGGTGCTGAGGAGCTTGCGGGGCTGAAGTCTGTTCTTGGCTTTGATCCATCCAAGAGCTTCCAGGTATCCGACGCTGTCATCAGTTACACCAGAGGGCTCAGAGACCGCAGCAGGGATGTTCATACTGAGTGGGAAAGCAACTTCCAGGCCTGGAGGAAGTCAAATCCAGAAAATGCCGCACTGTTCGATCGTTTAGAAAATGGCGAGCTTCCAGATTTTGATTCTGTTCTGCCTTTTTTTGATGCGGGTACTGATGTCTCGACTCGCGCTGCGTCTGGAAAAGTGCTCAATGCAATCGCAAAGGTGATGCCGGAGCTATGGGGTGGATCGGCAGACCTTGCTGAATCCAACAACACGACAATTTCCGGTGCTAAGTCTTTTGTGCCGGAGATTCACTCAACGCACGAGTTCACGGGTGAGAATTACGGACGCGTGATGCACTTTGGAATCAGGGAGCACGCTATGGGTTCGATACTGAACGGAATCTCTCTTCATGGAAAAACACGCTCCTACGGTGGAACCTTCTTGATTTTCAGCGATTACATGAGACCGGCTGTTCGCCTAGCAGCTTTGATGAAAGTCCCTTCAATTTTTGTCTGGACTCATGACTCGATAGCTCTAGGTGAAGATGGTCCTACACATCAGCCAATTGAACAGCTAGCAACCCTAAGGGCGATTCCTGGCCTGGACATCGTAAGGCCTGCAGATGCCAATGAAGTAAGCGTCGCATGGAAGAAGGTTCTTTCTAGAAGGGTTGGTCCCGCTGGAATCGCCCTCACGAGGCAGAACATTCCAGTGCTTGATCGAAGTGCGGCTGATTCAACTGGTCAGATTCTCTCTTCCGCAAGCAATGTGGAGTTTGGTGGCTATGTTTTAGTTGACGCGTCAGATAAGAAACCACAGCTCATCCTCATCGCAACAGGCTCTGAGGTTCAACTGGCTATAGCTGCCAGGCTTGAGCTGGAGCAAAGCGGAATCAAAACTCGTGTTGTTTCGATGCCGTGCGTTGATTGGTTCGAGGAGCAATCCGATTCCTATCGCGAGAGCGTTCTTCCAGCCAGCGTTCAGGCCAGGGTGTCGGTGGAGGCAGGATTGGCACTTGGCTGGTCAAAGTATGTTCCACAGGGCGATTCGGTGTCTATTGAGCACTACGGGGCCTCTGCTGACTACAAGACCCTCTTCACAAAGTTTGGCATTACTACCGAGGCTGTTGTAGCCAAGGCTAAAGCTGTGCTGGGAAGAAGCAAATGAGCTCTCCACTTCATAACTTAGACAAAGCTGGCGTGAGTATCTGGCTTGATGATCTATCAAGAGATCGCATTCGATCAGGCTCACTCGCTGAGCTCATAAAGTCTCGGGCAGTTTCTGGGGTAACTACGAACCCAACTATATTTGCCGGTGCCTTCTCGAAAGGTGATGCGTACGCTGCTCAGCTTGCTGAGCTCTCCGCTAGGGGCGCGTCAGCATCAGAGGCTATTTTCGAAGCGACTACTCAGGATGTTCGCATGGCGTGCGATGTTTTTGCTGGCGTATACAAATCGACCAATGGTGTTGATGGACGTGTGTCAATTGAAGTAGAACCAGGTATTGCGATGGACTCCGCTAAGACGGTTACGCAGGCTAAGGAGCTTTTCAAAGCCGTAGACCGTGAGAATGTAATGATCAAGATTCCGGCCACTATTCCAGGGCTTAGCGCAATCACTGAAGTTCTAGCTGCTGGTATTTCTGTCAACGTCACGCTTATTTTCTCACTTCAGCGCTACGAACTTGTTATCAAGTCGTTCAAGGACGGTATCAACAAGGCAAAGCAGAACGGACACGATTTATCAAAGATTCATTCGGTCGCGTCATTTTTTGTCTCTCGCGTTGACACTGAAATCAATAAGAGGCTTGAAGCTATTGGCACCAAGCAAGCACTTGACTTGAAATCAAAGGCAGCTCTTGCGAACGCGAGATTGGCCTACGAGCTTTTTGAGACAGAGTTTGCGGCGTCTGAATGGAAGGACCTGCAGAATGCTGGAGCGAACAAGCAGCGACCACTCATGGCTTCTACCGGGGTCAAGGACCCGTCACTACCAGACACCTTGTATGTCACTGAGTTGATTGCACCAGAGCTTGTGAACACTATGCCTGAGGCCACCATGGAGGCAGTATTTGATCACGGTGTCATCTCCCCCGACACCATCACTGGAGAGTACGCGTCCTCCAGAACAGTTCTCGCCGAACTTAGTGATCTGGGAGTCTCCTACGACGAAGTTGTCGCTTTGCTGGAGTCAGAAGGTGTCGACAAATTTGTCGCCTCTTGGAATGACCTTCTAGAAACCGTATCGAAGGCGCTGCAAGGTAACTAATGAATTTTGAAGTCGCAACAAGGGGTGCGTCAGCGGCAGCGGTTGAACTCTTTGTACCGGAACTAGTGCGCGAGAAAATCGCCAGCAGAATCTTCGCCAAGGACCACACCATCTGGGGCCAAGAAGCTGAGGCCGAGTCTTCTATTCGACTTGGCTGGGTGGATGCTGCAAGGCAGTCGCTAGAGCTACTACCTGAGCTAAGCACCCTTAGAACAGAACACCAAGGAAAAGGACTCTCTAGAATCGTGCTCTGTGGCATGGGAGGGTCCTCACTAGCACCAGAGGTCATTGCAGCAACAGCTGGTGTTGAGTTGGTTGTTCTGGATTCTACTTACCCTTCCCAAGTGAGTGCAGCCTTGTCGAAGGATCTTGGTCGAACCATCGTTGTCGTATCCTCGAAGTCGGGTTCCACCGTTGAGACCGATTCGCAAAAACGTGCATTCGAGGATGCCTTTGATTGCGCCGGTATCGATAAGACCGAAAGAATCATTATTGTCACCGATCCAGGCTCCCCAATGCAAAAACAAGCCACAGCAGATGGTTATCGTACTTTTCTTTCAAACCCCAGTGTCGGAGGAAGATTCTCCGCGCTTACGGCTTTTGGGGTTGTTCCATCGATGCTTGCAGGCGTTTACATGAAACCAATCCTTTTAGATGCGATTGCCGCAGCTGAGGTCTTGTGCCGTGATGAACCAGGAAATCCTGGCTTAGTTCTAGGAGTGGCCATGGCCAGAAGTGCGTCAAGCAATGGCTTCAAAGACAAAATGGGGATTGTTCCGGTCAGTAATCAAATCGTAGGCCTTGGGGATTGGATGGAGCAGTTAATTGCCGAGTCCATGGGAAAGATTGGCCGTGGAGTTTTACCGATTGTCCTAAAAAGCAACTCCCCTGAACTCAAGACGCTTGCAGATGACTTTTTGACAGTGGGACTTGTCGACAAGGTGTCCGAGGTTAACTTTGATGTTGCTGTGTCTGGGCCTTTGGGCAGCCAACTTCTTCTATGGGAGGTCGCAACAGTTGTTGCAGCCAAGCTACTTGGAGTGAATCCATTCGATCAGCCAGATGTTGAGTCCGCAAAGGTTGCGTCCCGTGCTTTCTTGGAGAACAAATCAGCTAACCAAAGTTCCCTGTTTACAGAATCTGGAATTGAAGTGTTTGCAAGAAACTTGGACTTAGGGCCTAGCTCAACACTCCGAGAAGCACTTCGCTTGTTCTTAGATTCGGCCGACAAAGACAGTTACTTAGCCATACATGCCTATCTCGACCGTAATCGCGATGTTGCCTATGAGAAACTTCGAGTCGTGATTGCGGGAATTTCAGCTAGGCCAACGACTTTTGGTTGGGGTCCTAGGTTTCTGCACTCCACCGGTCAGTACCACAAGGGAGGTCCCGCGCAAGGAGTTTTCTTGCAGCTAATAGGCATGGAGGGAGAGGACATTCCGGTTCCTGGACGTGATTTTGGTTTTGCTGAACTTATGAACTCCCAAGCAGTTGGAGATGCGAACGTCTTGTCGTCGGCGGGAAGGCCAGTTCTAACTCTCCGCTTCGCTGATAAAGAAAACGCCCTGGCTCTAATCCAAAAGCTTATTGAAGCTAACTAATCTTTCGGGATTACTTCTTCTTAGCGACCTTTGATGCGCTCTTTTTAGTAGCAGCTTTCTTGGCACTTACCTTTGCCTTGGGTGCCGATTTAGCAGTTTTTCTAACAACTTTGGCTGGTGCCGAGTTCTTGGCAGCAGGTTTTTTTGCAACTGGCTTCTTTGCAACTGGCTTCGCAGCTTTCTTGGCCACAACCTTTACTGCCTTTGCAGGCTTAACCGGTTTGACCGGTTTGACCGGTTTGACGGCCTTTGCTGCTTTAGCTTTTTCAGCTGCCATCTTTGCTGCCAGAGCTTTGGCTGCTGCTGTTCGGGCAGCTTCTTCCTTGAGCTGCTTCTTTGCAGCTTCGGCAAGTTTCGCCCTTCGGTCCTTGATTGAAGAAAGTGCCTCGTCAAGAAGTGCTTTTGCCTCATCTGAAGTCCGGCGTTCTTTGACGTAAGCCAAGTGAGTTTTGTATGGTTCGTGCTTCAAGATCTCTGGCGGGTTCTTTTTATCCTGACCAGCAGGAAGGCCAC
>WLDW01000043.1 GCA_009704605.1 Actinomycetota bacterium | reverse complement strand
GCCCAATCACCACAGTTTTATAAGCAAATGGCGATGATGGCAGGGCTAGGGCGCATCTTTGAAATTGGCCCAGTGTTTAGAGCGGACCCTTCCTTTACTTCACGTCATGCAACTGAGTTCACCTCTGTAGACATGGAAGTTTCTTGGATCGATTCCCACGAAGACATAATGAACATCCAAGAAGAGCTAATGGTCGCTGCAATCTCAGCCGTTAAGGAATCTCATGGCGAAGAGATTAAGAGACTATTTGATATCGACGTGATTGTTCCATCCAGACCTTTCCCAAGAATCCCACTTGCAGAAGCCGTTGACATCGTGAAAGCCCGTGGTCATGAGGTAGTTCGGGGCGGCGACATGGACCCAGAGGGTGAAAGACAAATCGCGGCTCACGTTGCCGAAACTTTCAACCACGAGTTTGTTTTTCTAACTGACTACCCATCTAGTGTTCGCCCGTTTTATCACATGAGATACGAGGGCAACCAAGATCTAACCAAGAGCTACGACTTGATCTGGCGTGGAACAGAAATCACTACCGGTGCCCAGCGTGAGCACCGGGTTGATGTTCTTATCGAACAAGCTAAGCAAAAAGGACTTGACCCAGAAGGTCTAAAAACTTACATCGACTTTTTCCGTTACGGCGCTCCAACCCACGGAGGCTTTGGAATGGGATTACTTCGCGTAATCATGCTGATGTTGCATCAGCCAAGCATTCGTGAAGTTGGTTTCTTGTTCCGCGGTCCAAACCGACTAGAACCCTAACTAACCGTTTCCTCTAGCGCTGCAAGAAGGCGAATTGGATCGATTCGCCAGTATCCATGAGTTTTTCCGTTTATTTGCAAAACAGGTATCTCTTCGCCATAAAGATTTAATAGCTCTTGATCTTCCAAAATGTTGATCTCATCAATTTGAACCTGAATGTTGGCAGCTACACCAGCGTGAACGCTACGAAACTGTGAAACTACCGTTTCTACAACCATCCTGGCCTCATCACACAGGTGACAGCCCGGTTTGGTCAAAAGCTGGAGAGAAATAACTGTGGCCACAGGTTAAACTTAGCGGGTGTCTAATAAAGCCAAATCCGCAAAGAAAGAGCAGTCCAAACTAGCTGCTGCTTTCTTCGATGTCGATAACACCATCTTGCGCGGATCCAGTAGCTTCCTTTTTGGGAAATCCGCTTTTGAAAGAAAGTTCTTCAGTAGAAAAGACTTTTGGCGCTTTGCTTGGCACCAATTTGTATTCATCTGGAAAGGTGAAAACAACACCAAGCTAAGCGCCCTAAAGGATCGAGCTTTGTCTCTTGTTGAAGGCCAACGAGTTTCTGATCTTCAGGAGCTTGTTGACGAGGTTTACGAAAAGCACATCAAGCTCAAGCTTTGGCCAGAAACCGTAAGGCTTGCAAAAGACCACATCAAGCAGGGCAGAGAAGTTTGGTTGGTTACCGCAGCTCCCCAGGAGCTAGGCGACGTGATTGCTCACGAGCTTGGTCTCACTGGTGCCATTGGCACGAAGGTGGAGAGAAAAAATGGAATTCTCACCGGGAAACTGGTTGGGAAACCAATTCACGGTGCTGAGAAGAGGAAGGCCTTAAAGGCCCTCGCTAAAGATAGAAACCTGAGCCTGAAACGCTCTTATGCCTACAGCGATTCACAAAACGATCTTCCGATGCTAACTGCTGTTGGGCATCCGGTTGCAGTTAACCCAGACAAGATTTTGACGAGATACGCGAAGGCTGCCGATTGGCCGATTTACGATTTCAAGAAGCGGGAACTAAAAGCTAACCGCGAATAGCGCGGTTACTTCTTATTGCGGCGCTGGTGGCGAGTCTTGCGAAGTAGCTTGCGGTGCTTCTTCTTAGACATACGCTTGCGACGCTTTTTTATTACTGAACCCACAGAAACCTCATATATTTTCTAGCCCAATTGGGCAACTTAGCTAGCTTAGCTGTTGCGCTTGAGGCGCTCAACTTCGGCGTCGATGTCAGCCTCGGTTATGGGCTTGTTGGAAAGCTTTCCGTAGGCGTCAAGCGCTGTAAATACTGCACCGATTCCCATGCCAAAAATGACCCATATCGGCCAGTAGTAGCCGTCTGGGGTGGTGAAGAACCACACTCCAGTTGTAATTGCAGTCACGATTAGGTAGACCCACATGTACTGCTTAAAGTCTTCACGTTTCTTGAGAAGCTTTGCCGCGTGCTTTCTCATTTCGCTGTCGCTGGCTGGTTGACTCAATGTTTGCTCCCTGTTTAGGTCTAGTTTAACACCGGAAAAGAGTCTTTACTAGACTGACTTGTATGACACAGAACCAACCATACCGCCTGCTTAAACGGCATGGCGAATTTGAACTTCGTGACTACCCCGCAGGAATGCAAATAGAAACAGAGGTATCAGGGGACTTCATCAACGCAGGAAGCATTGGATTTAGACCCCTGGTGAACTTCATAAGTGGTAACAACAGGGCGCGACAAGCGATTGCAATGACCGCTCCTGTGATTCAGGAATCAGTCAATACCAGCAGGCATAAAGTTCGGTTTGTTATGCCGGAAGAGATGGACGAGTCCAATACTCCATCCCCCGCAGACTCAAAGGTAACCGTCGTTCGAGTGCCCGCCCACCTTGCAGCTGCCAGAAAATTTGGTGGATCCTGGAACAAGGAAAAGTTTGAAAGAGAAGGTACAAAGCTTCTGGAAGAAGTTACCCAGGCTGGGCTTATTCCCCAAGGCAACCTTTACTGGTCCAGGTTTGATCCTCCTTGGAAGCCAGGATTTCTTAAACACAATGAAGTACTGATTCGCGTAAAGAAAGCAGGTTAGAAAATGGGAGCTAAAGCTACTGTCTTATTCGTTTGCGTACACAACGCTGGCCGTTCACAAATGGCAGCAGGTTACCTAAAGCACCTTGGCGGAGAAAGTGTTCAGGTGTTATCTGCTGGAACCGATCCTGGAACACAAATCAATCCCATGGCAATGGCAGTGATGCTTGAGGAGGGAATTGATTTATCCTCGTCTGTTCCAGAGAAGCTCTCTGATGAGAAGGTAATTGCCAGCGATTATGTGATCACGATGGGCTGTGGCGACGCATGTCCTTATTTTCCAGGAAAGACTTACCTTGATTGGCCATTGGATGATCCCAAGGATCAGCCAATTGAAAAGGTCCGCGAAATTAGAAACAACATAAAGTCGAAGGTTGAAGCACTCTTAGGGGAAATTACTTCCCGGCCTTGATGCGTGCCTTTACGGTCTTGACAATTCTTTTTGCGTCTTTTTGAACGCCCTTTACTTCTTTTTGGGCTTCAGTTTTCACATCTGCCAGCATCCCGCCAAGCTGCTTTCCAAGTTTCTTAGGGTCAATGTCAACATTGGCACTTACTTGGCCTGAAACCCATTTGGTACCGGTAGAAACTGCGCTTCCCACCTTGCCACCAAGTTCAGTCACCTGTTGCTCAAGTCTTGCCACTGCCTGTGATTCAGCTACCTTCGCAAACCAAGTCAAGTAAGGGGTGAATCCCTTTGCGTTTATTGAATATTTCTTGCTGGTGCCAGAACCGGTTGAGCGAACCAGTCTTGCCTCAACAAGTACGGTCAGCTGCGCTGTTACTTGTTCCGAGGAAACTTTGGTGGCTTCAGCAAGCTTCGAAGCAGTCGAAGACGGAGTTTTGGCTAGAGTCTCTAGAACTAAACGGGCTTTTGGATTTGCCAGTGCTTTGAAAATGTCGCTCATGGTTTAACTCTACCTAACTCTTTTGCCCTGGCCAACGCCGCTTCGGTTGCTTCAATGAAAACTCGTTCTAGATCTGCAGCATCAAATCTTCCCGTTGCTTGCATCGTTGTTCCGTTTGGAGAAGTTACTTGCTGCCTTAGTTCTTCTGGAGAACTTGAGGAAGTTGCGAGCAAGGTTGCTGATCCTAGGAAAGTTTCTTTCACCATAAGGCTCGCCTCTTGCTCGCTAAATCCAAGAGACTTTGCCGCGGTAATGAGTTTTTCGGCGAAGTAGAAAACATATGCTGGTCCAGAACCAGATATTGTGCTGAGCGCATCGATCTTGCTCTCATCAACAACCAAGACTTTACCCACGCTTGAAAAAAGCTCAATGGCTAGATCTAGTTGCTTAGCCGAAACATTGGAGCCTTTGCTAATACCAGTAACCCCCAAGCCAACAACCGATGGGGTGTTTGGCATGGCCCGAACAACTGCTTCATTACCTGATAGCTGCTCTTCCATGGCTGCGGTAGTGATCCCTGCTGCAACGGAAACAACTAAGCAGTCGGGCTTTAGAACTGCAGCAACTTCGCTAAGAGTTTCAAGAATCATGTTTGGTTTCACAGCCAAGATAACTAGGTCTGCATCCTTGGCCGCTGAAGAATTCGCAGCTGAGTTTGATTCCAATGAGGTGGCTTGCACTCCATGGTTAGAGAAAATAGCGTCTGCGCTGGCTTTCGACTTGGTGGTCACTCGAACATCAGCAGGGCTAGTTCCTGCAGCAAGAATCCCACTGAGAATGGCTTTACCCATCGAACCAGTGCCAAGGATTGCTATCTGCTTTGTTTCCATTGTTTAAGCCTAGGCCCACATTCTTATCGGTGGGTCAGGGTAAGTTTGGAAGCTATTGGAGGATCATGGCAAAGACCAAGGCAGAGTTTTCTTGTGTGGAGTGTGGCTGGTCTACAGCTAAGTGGGTTGGACGTTGTGGCGAGTGCCAAGCGTGGGACACCGTTCAACTAACCGCCGTTGGTGCCGGTAGAGGCACGGGTATTGTGCGCTCCATAAAACCAGCTCTAATTGGTGATGATTTTGCTGCCAAGCCAATCACCGAAATCTCTACAGATAAAGTCCACTCCAGACCAACCGGTGTTGGAGAGTTTGATCGCGTTCTAGGCGGCGGCATTGTTCCGGGGGCAGTTGTTTTACTCTCTGGAGAACCAGGTGTTGGTAAATCAACCCTGCTGCTAGAAGTTGCTGCCAACAGTGCAAAGTCGGGACTTCGGGTTTTATACGTCAGTGGCGAGGAATCGACCGGCCAAATAAAGCTTCGTGCAGATAGAACTGGGGCCTTATCCGAGAATCTCTATCTCGCATCAGAAAATGACTTGTCCACTCTGCTTGGCCAAGTTCAGCACTTGAAACCGGATTTACTGATTGTTGATTCGGTGCAGACCATACTCGCAGGCGAAATAGATGGCGCGGCTGGAATGCCTTCCCAGGTTCGCGAAGTTGCCGCCAACCTAATCCGCGTAGCTAAAGAAACTAATCTTCCGATTATTTTGGTCGGCCACGTGACCAAAGACGGATCAGTTGCAGGGCCTAGGGCCCTCGAGCACCTGGTTGATGTGGTTTGTCACTTTGAAGGCGACAGGCAAACAAGTCTTAGATTTATTCGCTCTTTCAAGAATAGATTTGGCCCAACCGATGAAGTTGGTTGCTTTGAAATGACCGGTGACGGCATTGTTGAAGTAACAGACCCCAGCGGATTATTTCTTTCCAGAAACGAGACTCAGGTTTCTGGAACCTGCGTGACTGTGACTTTGGAAGGTAAGCGAGCTCTTATTTCTGAGGTTCAGGCTTTGGTTGTTAAGAGTTCAACAGCCCAGCCAAGGCGAGTAACCAACGGGGTTGATGCGTCAAGAGTTGCCATGCTTTTGGCGGTGCTAGAAAGAAGAGCGGGGCTAAGGCTTTCTGAATTGGATGTTTATGTATCAACCGTTGGTGGAGTAAAGATTTCCGAGCCAGCAGCTGATCTTGCCATCGCACTTGCCATTGCTTCAGCCATCAAGGACCAACCGATTTCACACGATGTGGTGGCCTTTGGTGAAATCAGTCTTGCTGGAGAAATTAGAAAAGTGAATCAAGCAGTCATTAGGCAAAACGAAGCAAAGCGTTTGGGTTTCACGAAAGTGATTGACTCGAGCTTCACCCAGCTCACTAAAGCGCTGGCGGCGGGGCTAAAAAACTAATCCAGTACGAACTGCTGGTCGTTATTCGAAAGCTCTCCGTTTACTTCAACTTCTACGTGGTAACTGGCTCCACCAGTTACAACTGCTTCTTGCTCTGGTCCGCAACCGGTTGAGCTTGATGAAACTTTTTCCCACGGCTGGACTGGGCTGGCGCTTGTCTGAGCTGCCTTCAGAACTATTTCACTATCTGTTAGTCCTTCGCGATTACACTGTCTCGAAGTCCAGATTTGTTGGTCGCCGGATTTGATGGTGAAATACTGAACTTTCGCACCAACGTTGAATTTGCAGTCCACGGAATTTGTGTTGGTCAAAGTGAACCAGATGTGTGGGGTTTGGTCGGCGCTAAATTTATTCATTAGAGCACCTTGGCTATCGCCAACCTGAGCCATGACTGAAACTGTTCCTGGGGGGCAGGGTTCACCGGCCTCAACTACGACGCTGGATTCGTTTAGACCTTCAGGTAGTGGAGTCGGTGTGGGAGTCTGTGACGCTCCGATCCAGAGACCCACCGCATTCACACCGCCCCAAATAAGACTCACCACGATGGCAAGTGCAATAACTGCACCGATGCGACGTCTGCGGTAAACAGCTGGAGAAAGTGTTCTTCGTGTTTGAGACATTCCTCTAATTTACTTTGAGAGGTTTCAAGCTTTGCCTAGGCGTGGCTGTGTTGCGAGGATTTTTTCTAAGCAAACGCTTGGGGTAACAGCTCAGCGGTTAGCTTTGCTCACTTAGGCCTGTGTTTTCCTTTGCCTTTTCTAATGAAAACCCTGAGTAGCACCAGGTAAGTGATCCAGGCAAACACAATCTCGAAACCGACATTCATCAGAAAATCTGCGAATAGATGGTTCGGATCGGTCAGGATATCTATCCAGGAATCCATTGACAGCCTCTCATGATTACTGTGCTTATCTGTCTGGTGAAGATTTCCCTAGTGACTAAACCGCTGCAGTGACAGGTTCTCTGAGCTTGCTTGCAAAAGTAAACTCTCCGTT
>WLDW01000042.1 GCA_009704605.1 Actinomycetota bacterium | reverse complement strand
CAGCGTGGTGCTGGAATCGGTGGCGGAAACGATGAGCGCGAGCAGACTCTGAACCAGTTGCTTGTTGAGATGGACGGTTTCGACTCAGACACCAACGTGATCTTGATTGCCGCTACGAACCGACCAGATGTTCTAGACCCGGCACTGCTGCGACCCGGACGATTCGATCGCCAGATTGGTGTTGGTGCACCAGATCTTGCAGGACGTGAACAGATTCTTAGAGTCCACGCCAAGAACAAACCAATTGCAGAAGATGTCGACCTTGCCCTAATTGCTCGCAGAACACCTGGCTTTACCGGAGCTGACTTGGCAAACGTTCTCAATGAAGCTGCGCTACTTTCTGCCAGAGAGAACCTAAAGACCGTAACTGCTGAAATCATCGACGAAGCAATTGATCGAGTAATTGGTGGACCACAAAAGAAGTCTCGCTTGATGAAAGATGAAGAGCGCCTAAACACCGCGTACCACGAAGCAGGACACGCACTAGTTGCTGCCTCGATGAACCACTCGGACCCTGTGACCAAAGTTACTATTTTGCCTCGAGGCCGCGCTCTTGGGTACACCATGGTTTTGCCAACGGAAGATCGCTACTCGGTAACCAGAAATCAGTTACTTGATCAGATTGCCTACGCTCTTGGTGGCCGTGCTGCCGAGGAAATAGTTTTCCATGACCCAACAACCGGTGCATCGAATGACTTCGAGAAGGCCACAAAAATTGCTAGACAGATGGTTACCCTCTTTGGCTTCTCTTCTTCGGTTGGAACTGTTTCTTATGGTGGCGGTGGCGAAGTATTCATCGGTCGCGACATGGCTCAAGCGCGTGAGTACTCAGATGAAGTAGCACACCAGATCGATCTAGAAATTCGCAAGATTCTTGATACCGCTCACGATGAGGCTTACAAGGCACTGAATGCTAACCGCAAGGCTTTGGATGTAATGGCCAAAGAGTTGATGGAAAAAGAAACTTTGAATCAAGATGACATTGCAAGAATTTTCAAGGGCATAAAAAAATCTCCGAAGCGCAAGCCTTGGCTTTCTAAGGCCTCTAGGCCTGGCTCCAAGAAGGGCCCAATTGCTATCCCTTCTAAAGGCTCGACTACAGCCAAGGTTGCAGCAAAGAAAAAAGCTGATGCCCAAACAGCAAAGGACACAGCCAAGGCCGCTTCCAAGAAGAAAACAAAACCCGCCGCCAAAAAAGCCACACGGGTAGTTAAGAAAAAGTAATTGGTTGATTTAGATCGCATTAAAAAGGCGGTGACCGAGCTACTCACTGCAATTGGCGAAGACCCCAACCGCTCGGAGCTCAAGGCTACGCCAGAAAAATTTGCCGGTGCCTATCAAGAGTTTTTCAAAGGTGTTGGAGTTGACCCGCTAAAGGTTCTCGAAGACTCTTTCCCAGCAGAGCAAAACAATGTAGTAATTCTCAAAGACATCGAACTGGTTTCAATTTGCGAACACCACTTACTTCCCTTCACTGGAGTGGCGCACGTTGCCTACCTTCCCAAAGACAGGGTTGTCGGTCTTGGGCGCATTCCTAAACTGGTTGAAGTTCTTGCCGCCAGGCCTCAGTTACAAGAGAACCTCACCGCTCAAATAGCTGAAGCAATTCAGCAGGGATTAGATGCCGAAGGTGTGCTTGTAGTTATTGAAGCAAGACATCACTGCGTTGCTTCTAGGGGAGCTAGACAACCAGAGGCAAACACCGTAACCGTGAAGGCTCTTGGCAAATACAGTCAAGCCATTGATCGCCAAGAGATAATGGCCCTGATTTCCAAGTGAAGACGTTTTCAAGACCACTAATCATGGGTGTAGTAAACATCACCCCAGATTCCTTCTCCGATGGCGGAGACTTCCTAAGCGCCGATGACGCTTTAGCTCACGCTCTTGAACTTGTATCGCAAGGTGCAAACATTGTTGACCTGGGTGGAGAATCCACTAAGCCAGGTGCCCTGAGAGTAAAAATCGAAGAAGAACAGGCCAGGGTAATCCCTGTTGTTAAATCTTTGATGGCCAATGAGAACTTTGTTGCAAGCCGTGCCCAAATCAGCATAGACACCATGAATAGCGAAACAGCAGTTTTAGCCGTGCAGGCGGGAGCAACGATTGTTAACGATGTTTCTGGCGGGTTGGCGGATGAAGAAATGTTTCGAGTTCTGCAACCTCTTAGTTGCAAGTTCATCATTAGTCACTGGCGAGGCTTCAGCGAAACTATGGATTCTCTGAATAACTACGAATCGGTTGCCGCCGATGTTGCCAAAGAGCTTCGGGCTAGAGTCAGCAAAGCTATTGATGCGGGTATCTCTAGGGACCGGCTAATTATTGATCCAGGTCTCGGGTTCGCAAAAGACATAACCCAAAACTGGCACTTGGTTGCAAGGCTTGATGAACTTGAAAAACTAGATCTCCCAATTCTTGTTGGAGCATCAAGGAAGCGCTTTATCGCAGGCGCTCTAGAGCCAGATAGCCAGGGACAAGTCAGTAACCAGAGGCGAGATTTGGCTACTGCTGTGTTGACAGCGCTGCTGCTACAGCGAAAGCTTTGGGGAGTTCGAGTCCACAACGTCTTGACCACCCTTGATGCAATTCAAGTGGTCGAAGCCCTCGAAGTTGCAAATGAAGATACCGGTGGGCAGAGTTAGTCCATGACCCAGAAAATTGAAATTAGAGGCCTGAGGATTTTTGGCCACCATGGTGTCATGGAGCACGAAAGACAAAACGGACAGTACTTCATCGTTGATGCAAAGATTTGGATTGACAGCGAGAGGGCTGTTGCCACAGACGACATTTCCAACACCGTTAGCTACGCAGAGATTGCTCAACTCATTTCAAAAAACGTGGGACAAAACCCAGTCAATCTATTAGAAACGCTTTCTCAGCGACTAGCCGATGAAGTTCTATTTGCTGCCAGCCCATGGGCCAAAAAGGTCAAAGTCACAGTTTCCAAGCCTGATGCCCCGATAGATCTTTTCTTTGACACAGTTGCGGTGACAGCCAGCGCCAAGAAACCAGACTGATGTTTGGCTGGAAGATTGCGGTTCTAGCGCTGGGTTCCAATCTTGGAGACCGCGGAGAAACCCTTCACTCTGCAATCGAGCAACTTGGAGCTAATCCAAAGATTCGTGTCTTGGAAAAATCTCCACTAGTTGAGTCAATTGCCGTAACAGAGTCTGGACTCGATGAATCAAAACCCAATTACCTAAACGGTGTAGTCAAGATTGCCACCAAGCTGGCCCCACGAAAACTTCTCGCCGCTACTTCAGAAATTGAACTTTCACACGGTCGCGTGCGCGAACGCCGTTGGGAATCAAGATCACTAGATATTGACATCATCACTTATGAAAACAAGAAGCAAGAATCAGAGAACCTAACCCTGCCACACCCAAGAGCTCACGAGCGGGCGTTCGTTCTAGTTCCTTGGTCTCTTATGGACAGTGAGGCGCAGCTGGTTGGATTCGGAAAAGTTTCTGAACTAGCAGAGCCAATCAAGAGCCAAGTCTGGTTGCAAAAATGAAGCCGACAAAACTTAGCCAGGTATTAGTGGTTGTCTTTGGCGTTACAGTGCTTTCTTTTCTTACCGTTCGCTTGCTTGTTGCAAACGGCATGGCTGTTCCAGCTTCGCCAACGAATCTTTTGGTCACTCTTGCTGCTATCGCGTTGATTCTCTTGGGACTTTCTGTTCCCATCTGGCGATACAAGTCGTCGCTATCTCAATACACAAAAGGACCCAGACCCAAAAGAGTTGATCCGTTTTATGCAGTTCGAGTTCTTCTGCTTGCAAAGGCAAGTGCCCTAACAGGTTCCGTGTTTGTGGGCTGGCATTTAGGGGCCATGATTGCCCAGTTGAGTTTGCCTGTTAGTTTTACTCAAGCACTAGTTCAAAACAGTTTTGGCTTGATTGCAAGCTTGGTACTAACCGTGGCAGCAATTGTGTCGGAACAAATATGTCGACTACCCGATGAGCCCAAAAATGACCAGACAGATCAGATGGTGAGCAATTGAAACAGGGAAGACTAAACATCGGCCTTGTGGGCGCAGATGTCATTGGAATCGCAATTGCAACAGCCTTGCAAGAAGCAGGACACCTGGTCGTAGCTTTGCCTAAAGACCAGTCGGACTCGAAAGACAAACTAGAGCACTTGTTTCCAAACGCAAAGCATTTATCGAATGACGACATTCTTGCAGCATCAGATTTAGTGCTGCTAGCAGTTGTAGCCAACGAAATAGAGTCAACTGCCGCAAGCCTGGCTGAATCAAATGCCTGGCGCAAAGGACAACTTGTTGTTCACTTTGCGCCTAACCATGGGCATGAGATTCTGGAAGCTGCAACCAATCAAGGTGCTATCGCACTAGCGATTCATCCTGCGATGCATTTCACCGGAACAAGTCTTGATCTACGCCGTATGAAAGAAAGCTTCTTTGCAGTGAGCGCTCCACAGGTAGCGCTCCCGATTGTTCAGGCTCTCGTTATTGAAATGGGAGCCGAGCCGATAGTTATCGAAGCTTCTGGGCGCGAAAGCTACTTCGAGGCAATAGAAGTTGCCAGTAACTTCTCGGCGATGATTGTGAACCAGGCTGTTGGATTACTTGAGCAAGCAGGGGTTGAAAACCCAGCGCTTGTTATTGCGCCAGTTATCGAAAGCGCCGTGGACCAAGCTCTTTCCAAGGGGCACCGAAGCATTGACCCAACTGAACTACTGGATGATCAGTAAATGAAAACTATTCGCACCGTATCTGAGCTAGGCATTGAGTTAGCTAACGCAAGACAAAGTGGCAAGAAAATCGCTTTTGTCCCAACCATGGGTGCAATTCACGCAGGTCACTTGTCATTGATTGAAATAGCCAAAAAGCAATCAGGATTTGTGGTTGCTTCTATATTTGTAAACCCACTGCAGTTCAATTCGGCATCGGATTTTGATCGTTACCCAAGAAACGAAGCCGCTGACACTGCCGCTTTGGAATCTGCCGGTGCGGATGTTTTGTTCTTGCCCAGTGTTGAAGAGATTTATCCAAACGGCAAAGTCAACACCCGCTCTGCTGGACCAATTGGAGATCTCTACGAGGGTCAGGCCAGAAAAGAACACTTCGATGGCATGCTCACGGTTGTTGCAAGACTTTTTGAGATCGTAAGCCCCGATGTTGCAGTGTTTGGCGCCAAAGACGCTCAGCAGTTGTTTTTGATCCGAAGGATGCTGCAACAGGAGAAAAACTCCGACTGGGGTAGCAAGTTGCAGCTTGTCGAAGGTCCAACAATTAGAGAATCCACCGGCTTGGCTTTATCGAGCCGGAACCAAAGGCTTAGTACGAGTGAAATGCAGGTTGCGCTGTCACTATCGGAGGCTCTCGATAAAGCACACAAGTGCGCCGCTTCCGGTGAAGGAATTTCAAGTGCACTTGGTGAGGCAATGAAAGTCTTTAGTTCAAATCCAGAGGCTAAACTTGATTATCTGGCGCTTGTGAATCCAGAATCCTTTGAAGCTTTGGAGGATGGTTTCAAGGGCCAGGCACTGATGATTGTTGCTGCAGAGGTGGGCAATGTTCGACTGATTGACAATAGGTTAATCACTTTCTAGGAGCAAGATGAGCGAGAATCTCGAGAACGAGGCAGAAGACCTCCCCGAGCAGATTGCCATTCGCCTCGCTAAGCGCGACAAACTTCAAGAAACGGGCAGCGCTTACCCGGTTTCACTCCCAATCACTCACACCATCGGAGAAGTTAGAAACAAGTTCCCGAACTTGGAAATTGATGTTTCAACTGGCGAAAAAGTTGCAGTTTCTGGTCGAGTAGTTTTTGCTCGCAACACCGGAAAACTTTGCTTTGCCACATTGCAAGCTGGCGACGGCGAACGAATCCAAGCCATGGTTAGTCTCGACAAGGTTGGTGAGCAGTCCCTCGAGCAATACAAAGAATTGGTTGATCTAGGAGATCACCTATTTGTTGAAGGTGAAGTAATCACTTCCAAGCGCGGTGAACTAAGCATCTTGGTTGAAAGCTGGAAGATGGCTGCAAAGACAATTAGGCCTCTTCCAAACATGCATAACGAACTTTCTGAAGAGTTCCGTGTGCGCCATAGGTATATCGACCTAATTGTTCGTGACCGAGCCAGGGAAGTAGTCAAGATTCGCTCGCAGGTCATGCAGTCGATGCGTAAGACCTTTACCGAAGACAAGTACCTAGAGGTAGAAACACCAATGCTTCAGGTAATGCACGGTGGTGCATCGGCAAGGCCTTTCAAGACACACATGAATGCATTCGATGTTGAGCTATTCCTGCGTATCGCACCAGAGCTTTATTTGAAGCGTGCTGTTGTTGGTGGGTTGGAACGAGTTTATGAAATCAACCGCAACTTCAGAAACGAAGGCGCTGACTCCACTCACTCACCGGAGTTTGCAATGCTTGAGGCCTACCAGGCCTACGGTGATTACAACACGATGGCTGATCTAACTCAGAAGCTAATTCAAAATGCGGCGCAGGATGTTTTTGGCACCCAAGTTATTGAACTAGAAGACGGCGAGAAAAACGATCTCTCTGGTTCATGGGATCGCGTTTCGATGTTTGATTCACTCTCTGCTGCAGCTGGAGAAGAGATCACTCCGGCTACTGACATGAAAGACCTAAAGAAAATTGCCGACAAGGTGGGAATCGAAATCGATCACCCGCTTCAGGGCAAGTATGTCGAGGAGCTGTGGGAGCACTTTGTAAAGCCAGGGCTTATTCGACCTACTTTTGTAATGGATTTCCCAGTTGACACTTCACCGCTTACTCGCGACCACCGCGACAAGGCAGGCGTAGTTGAGAAGTGGGATCTCTACATCCGCGGTTACGAGCAAGCAACTGGTTACTCAGAACTTGTGGACCCGGTAATCCAGCGCGAGAGATTCGTAGCTCAAATGGCCCTTGCCAAATCTGGTGACCCAGAAGCTATGAAGCTCGATGAGGAATTCTT
>WLDW01000041.1 GCA_009704605.1 Actinomycetota bacterium | reverse complement strand
TGCTTCGATGATCTAGATTCAGGAGGCTGCACGCCGATTGCAAGTGTTGTAACTGATTTTGCGCGCTGCCTAGTGGCGGTTCCTAAACAATCCGCACCGGTGTCCCCTCCGCCAAGAATCACCACGTGTTTTCCGGCAGCAGAGATTTGTTCGCTCACGCTCAAACCTGCAACGGCCCGATTGGCCTGAGCCAGATAAGGCATCGCAAAATGAACGCCCTTTAGTTCTCTTCCTGCAACCGGTAAGTCTCTAGGTACCGAAGCTCCGGTTGCGACCAAAACAGCGTCGTAACGTCTAAGTAGGTCTTCCCAACTGATTTGCTTACCAATCTCAACCCCGGTTCTGAAGCGCACGCCCTCCGCTTCAAGTTGAGCGAGTCTTCGATCTATGTGACGCTTTTCCATCTTGAAATCCGGTATTCCATAGCGCAGCAAGCCGCCAATACGATCATCTTTCTCAAAGACCGCAACGGTATGCCCGGCTCTTGCAAGCTGCTGGGCGGCTGCCAAGCCGGCTGGACCGGACCCCACCACGGCAACGGTCTTTCCAGTAAGGCGCTCTGGTGGATGAGCAGAAACGTATCCGTTATCGAAAGCGTCGTCGATGATAGAAACTTCGATTTCCTTAATTGTCACCGCAGGTTGGTTTATCGAAAGAACGCAACTTGACTCGCAAGGTGCCGGGCAAAGGCGACCGGTAAATTCTGGAAAATTATTTGTGGAATGCAAACGTTCTATTGCCGATGATCCATCTGATCGCCACACCGCATCGTTCCACTCTGGAATCAAGTTCCCAAGAGGGCAACCCTGATGGCAAAACGGTACACCACAGTCCATGCACCTCCCGGCCTGAGCTTTCACAACTCCAGATTCACGACGTTCATAGACTTCCTTCCAGTCCATAATCCGCACGTCCACCGGCCTACGCTTTGCAACTTCACGGTCGGTAACCTTTAGAAAACCCCTTGGATCAGCCATTTGTAGCCTCCAGAATCTTTCCCCAAACTTCTGACCCGTCCGGGTCCATTCCAGTTTGCTCTGCGTCCGCGAGAATTTCCCGAACACTGGCGTAATCAGTTGGCATCACCACACTGAAATTCTCCAACTCAGATTCAAAGTTCTCAAGAATCCATCCAGCGATTCTTGATTGAGTCTCGGCCTGATGCAGTTCAATGAGCTCTCTCAGCTCGAGAGCCTGCTCTTTGGAAGGCTTGAGAAGCCTGAGATCATCTGCGCTAAGTGCCTCCGCGTTCACACTTGAATCCCGAAGATTGTATACATAGGCGTATCCACCGCTCATACCAGCACCTAAGTTTCTTCCAACAGAACCCAGGATCACAACGCGTCCGCCGGTCATGTACTCGAGTGCATGGTCTCCAGCACCTTCAACCACTGCTGTAGCTCCAGAGTTTCGTACCATGAACCGCTCGCCGACAACTCCAGATAGAAACAACTGACCAGACGTTGCGCCGTAGCCAATTACGTTGCCAGCGATGATGTTCTCGTTGGAAGGAAAACTTGCATTCTCATCTGGGCGGATAACGATCAAACCGCCGCTCAAGCCTTTGCCAACATGGTCGTTGGCGTCGCCAATTAGCTCTAACTTGATTCCACTCGGGATAAATGCGCCGAAGGACTGTCCGGCAGTTCCGCGAAGTCGGACATGAATAGTGGCTTCCGGTAATCCCGATTCACCAAAAGAAACAGTCACGTGATGACCCAAGAGAGTTCCAGCGGCCTGTTCGGTATTACGAATAGTTTCTTCGATAAGCACTGGCTTTGAATGAAGGAGAGACTCAGATGCTTGGGCAATCAATTTGTGATCGAAGTGCTTCTCAAGTTCGTGATTCTGATCTACCTTCTTGGATCTTGGGGCAGAATCGCCCAGACCCGAGCCCTGAAGGATTGGTGAGAGGTCAAGGCCATCAGCTTTCCAATGTGAGATTGCGCTGTCCACATCAAGTAGCTCAGTGTGCCCAACTGCCTCTTCGATAGATCTAAAGCCAAGACCTGCCAGAATCTCGCGAATCTCCTCGGCAAGAAACTCAAAAAAGTTCACCACGAACTCAGGCTTGCCAGTAAACCGCTCTCTCAACAGCGGGTTCTGAGTTGCCACTCCAACTGGGCAAGTATCCAAGTGACACACTCTCATTAGGATGCAGCCGGAAACAACCAGAGGCGCAGTTGCAAAACCAAACTCCTCAGCTCCTAGCAGTGCGGCGATTACAACGTCGCGACCAGTTTTCATTTGCCCATCTACTTGAACTGATACTCGGTCTCGAAGTCCGTTGAGCATAAGCGTCTGCTGTGTCTCTGCAAGCCCTAGTTCCCAAGGTGTTCCCGCATGCTTCAGGGAGTTCAATGGCGAAGCTCCAGTTCCGCCGTCGTGACCAGAGACCAGTACGACATCGGCTTTTGCCTTCACAACTCCCGCGGCAACGGTGCCGATACCCACCTGGCTAACCAGCTTTACGTGCACGCGAGCCGAAGGATTTGATCTTTTCAAGTCAAAGATAAGTTGTTTCAAATCTTCAATCGAATAGATGTCGTGATGCGGTGGTGGTGAGATCAGGCCCACACCTGGTGTGGAGTGTCTGGTCTTGGCTATCCATGGATAGATCTTGTTAGCGGCTAGTTGACCACCTTCACCGGGTTTTGCACCCTGTGCCATTTTGATCTGTAGATCATCGGCATGAGTTAGATACATGCTCGTTACGCCAAATCGCCCAGAAGCTACCTGCTTTATGGCACTTCTTCGTTTCGGATCTAGCAAACGATCGGTATCCTCACCACCCTCTCCGGTGTTGGATCTTGCTCCAATGCTGTTCATTGCAACTGCCAAAGCTTCGTGAGCCTCTTTTGATATAGACCCGTAGCTCATGGCACCAGTGGAGAATCGCTTGACAATCGATGAGACGGACTCAACCTGGTCGATTGATATGGGGTCGCGGACTCCGTCCTTGAACTTGAATAACCCGCGAAGTGTCATCAGCCTGGAGGACTGATCATCAATTAGCTTGGTGTATTGCCGGAAGATGTCAAAGCGCTTCTCACGAGTTGCGTGCTGAAGCTTGAATACTGTCTCTGGGTTGAAAAGATGCGGTGGCCCTTCCCTGCGCCATTGATACTCTCCCCCAACATCTAGTGATTGGTGAACGTTAACCGCACGCTCAACCGGGTACGCGCTGGCGTGCCTAGCTGCGATCTCTTGGTGTAACACCTCCATGCCAATGCCACCTAGCTGAGATGTGGTGCCATAGAAGTACTTCTCGACAACGTCTTGATTTAGTCCAATTACCTCGAAACACTGAGCGCCGCTATATGAAGACACTGCCGAGATACCCATCTTCGACATGATCTTTAGAACACCCTTGCCCAGCGAACCAATTAGGTTCTTCGCCGCCTGCTCGAGGCTTACTCCCTGAATACGTCCCTCTCGAATCATTAGCTCTACAGATTCCAAAGCAAGATACGGATTCACAGCGGCTGCGCCATAGCCCACAAGCGCGGCAACATGGTGAACCTCGCGAACATCCCCAGCCTCAACGACCAAACCAACCATGGTGCGTCGTCCGGTCCTAATCAAGTGATGATGCACTGCAGAAGTTAGAAGCAGCGAAGGGATTGGAGCTAGATCACGATTGGAATCACGATCTGAAAGCACTACATAGGTGATCCCATCGTCTATGGCTTGGTCAACTTCGGCGTAGATCTCAACAAGACGCTTCTCTAGTCCAGTGCTTCCCTCGGATAGCCGGTAGAGACCACGAACCACAAACGCCTCTCCGCCTCCTGGCATCTCGTCGATGTGTTTGATCTTCGCGAGCTCGTCATTGCTCAGCGCTGGGAAATCAATGATCACTTGCTGCGCGTGATTCGGGCCAGCGCTAAGGAGATTTCTCTCGGGACCGATACCGGTAGCAAGCGAGGTCACCACTTGCTCGCGTATCGAGTCAAGCGGCGGATTTGTTACCTGAGCAAACTGCTGAACAAAGTAGTCAAAAAGTAACCGTGGTCTATCTGAGATTGCAGCAATTGGGGTGTCTGAACCCATGGCACCAAGTGGTTCTGTGCCGTTCTTGGCCATAGGCATCAGTAGCACCCGCAGCTCCTCATCGGTGAAACCGAAAGTTCTCTGCCGACGATTCACAGATGAAGACGTGTGTGCGATGTGCTCCCTTTCAGGCAAATCTCGCAAGTTGATTCGGTTGTCCGATAACCAACTGTCCCAAGGCTCAGATGACGCGACTTGCGACTTGATTTCCTCGTCTTCAATGATTCGACCTTCAACGGTGTCGACTAAGAACATTTTTCCGGGCTGAAGCTTGCCCTTTCTGACAACCTTGGAGGGATCGATGTCAACAACCCCGGCTTCGGATGCCAGAACGACTAGGCCGTCCTCGGTAACTAGGTATCGACCTGGTCTAAGACCGTTGCGATCAAGGGTGGCACCAACCAAGTCTCCGTCAGTGAAGATAACAGCAGCCGGACCATCCCATGGTTCCATCATCAACGAGTGATATTCGTAGAAACTTTTTCTTGCAGAATCAATTCCTTGCTGGGACTCCCAAGCCTCGGGGATCATCATCATCATGGCGTGCGGTAGCGATCGACCTGCAAGATACAAAAGTTCCAGTACCTCATCAAAAGATGCGCTGTCGCTAGCTCCCTTAGTGATAACCGGCTTGAGAGATTCAATGTCACCAAGCACATCAGATTGCAACTGAGCCTCACGGGCCTTCATCCAGTTGCGATTTCCGCGAATGGTATTTATCTCACCATTGTGGGCAATCATTCGGTATGGATGAGCAAGGGGCCAGGAAGGGAAGGTGTTGGTAGAAAATCTCGAGTGAACAAGGGCGAGAGTCGAAACCATAACCGGATCACTAAGCTCCGGAAAGAAAGACTCAAGTTGAAGGGCAGTGACCATGCCCTTGTAGACAATGGTCTTGCTCGATAGCGAAGGGTGATAAATACCGATTGTTTTTTCGCTGGCTCTTCTCAGGCGATAGAGCTTTCGCTCTAGATCGATACCAGTAAGGCCCGAGAGACTTTTGATAAATACCTGAGCGATAAAGGGCATTGCTTGTCTTGCTAGGTTTCCTAGAACGTCTGGAATTGTTGGAACATCACGCCAGGACAAGACCTCTAGATCTTCTTGAATAGCCAGCTCAGCAAACTTTGCTCGTTCAACACTGCGTGTAGCTTCATCCGTGGATTCAAAAACAAGCCCAGCTCCATAGCTACCTGCTGCTGGTAGTTTGCTGCCGAGTTCTCTCCTGAAGAATGCATCAGGGATTTGAATCAGAATCCCTGCGCCATCACCTGTTCCAGCATCGGAGCCGATAGCGCCACGGTGTTCAAGGTTTCGAAGAGCATCAAGTGCTGTTTGAATGATGTCGTGACCTGGGGTTCCCCGAAGGGTTGCAACCAGAGCAAGCCCGCAGGCATCCTTTTCGGAATCCTGCTGATACAAACCAGAGCTTGGCCAATTGGCAAATCGCTCAAAGGGTGATATCGGCATTGCGCGTTGTCTCCATTCAAATTATTGAAGGGACAACGCTGGCCCGCAAAACAGTTCAAAAAACTGGAACCAGGCACTTGTGATGCCAAATTAGCCTTGTTGGGCTACTTCTCAGATACTAGCTTATCCTCTGGCTCTGCGGCCTGGTCATCTTTGGGTTTTGGCTCGCGACCTGCAAGGTAGGCGGACAGCTCAAGACCAGTGTGCTTGCGGTAGGAGATGACCATGACCGCAAGTCCTACAACAATGCCAACGATGGCCGACCAAATGTTGATTCGTAGACCCAGAACTATCTCACTTGGGTCAATCCGGATTGCTTCGACCCAGATTCTGCCTACCGAGTAATAGAGGAAGTAAAGCCCAATCATTCGGGCCCAGCGCAGGTTGAATCTCTTGTCTGCGGCTAAAAGTATTGCGACTCCAACGAGCGACCAGATTGATTCGTACAAAAATGTTGGATGGAACAAAACACCCTCCGGCAAGCCAGCTGGGTAAGCACGGTTGCTGCTGGAAATCTCAAGACCCCACGGAAGATCGGTCGGCAGGCCAAAAAGCTCGTTGTTAAAGTAATTGCCCCAGCGACCTATTGCTTGGGCAAGCAAGATACCTGGAGCGACAGCGTCCAAATAGGAAGTCAGCTTGATTCCCGCCTTTCTGGATCCAATGTAAGCACCAACTGCGCCAAACAGTAGGGCTCCATAGATTGCCAATCCACCCTCCCAGATTCGAAATGGTGCGAGCAGGTCGGCGCCTTGGTAGAAGTAGTCGTTTGGGTGGGTAATCACGTGGAAGAATCTTCCGCCAAGGATTCCAAAAGGAATCGCCCAGAAAGACACGTCTAATGCGACACCGGCTTCTACTCCCCTGGCCTTGAGCCTGGACTCAGTAAGCAGAAGGGCAAGAATGATTCCAGTGAGGATAAACAGTGCGTAGAAATGAATCCTTAGAGGGCCAAGTTCAATGTAGCTAACATCCGGTGACGGGATTGATGTGACAATTTGGAACAGGTTCATCTCAGCTCTTTCCTTTTGCTAATTCTCTAACTTTAGCCGTTAGGCCATTGATTCCTGAGCTTGCGTAGGCGGCTATAAACGCTGAACCGACGATAGCTCCGTCCGCGTAGCTGTTTACCTGCCTAACCTGATCCTCTGTTGAGATACCTATTCCAACAGCCGTAAGAGATTTTGGTGCGTTCTTGCGCACTTTCGAAACAACTTCCTTGGCCTTAGCATCTAAGTCCTCACGCGCTCCGGTAATGCCCATCGTAGAAACCGCATACACGAAGCCACGTGATAACTCGCTCGCATTGCCAACCCTCGAATCACTTGAAGATGGGGTTGCAAGAAACACCCGATCAAGATTGTGTGAATCGGTAGCAGCAATCCACTTGGCTGCCTCATCTGGAATCAAATCAGGTGTGATTGCTCCGGCA
>WLDW01000040.1 GCA_009704605.1 Actinomycetota bacterium | reverse complement strand
GCAATCTCTAGCTTCGAACCCGAGAACCTAGTCGAATCGCTCTGAGAAACCAACAAGACCGAGTTCTGATCCGAGCCGAATACTTCGCCTGAGCTGATGTTGTTAGCAACAACAAAGTCGCACTTTTTTGAGAGGAGCTTTGTCTTGGCCAGCGACTCTAGATCATCTCCTGACTCCGCAGCAAAGGCGACGATCACCGCGTCTGATCCCGCGCTTCTGGTCCTTTCCGACACAGCTGCGACTATGTCAGGATTGGCAGTCAGCGAGATCTGGATGTTCTCTCCGGAAGCAGACCGCTTAATCTTCACATCAGAAACAAGAGTTGGGCTGTAATCGGCAACCGCTGCCGCCATGACCAGCAGATCAAAGCTGCCAATTGCATCATTGATGCTCTTGCTCAGATCAGATGCGCTGACCACATTCGAGTGCTCTATCCCTTGGAGCAAGCTCTGATCGACGTTTGCGGCGATTACTCTTACGCTTGCACCCATTTCGATGGCGGCTCTAGCAAAAGCTAGGCCCTGCTTTCCTGAAGAGAAATTTCCAACAAAACGAGCAGGATCAATTCGCTCCCTGGTGCCTCCGGTCGTGACAAGCACTTGAACACCCGCCAGGATTCTCTCGCCTAGCAAGGCGCTGGCAGCGGAGAGAATAACTTCTGGCTCAGCTAGTCGACCAACGCCAGTGTCTTCTCCAGTGAGCCTTCCAACACCAGGGTCCACAATGTGCACGCCACGGCTCTTAAGGGTTTCGATGTTGTGCTGAGTTGCAGGATTTTCCCACATCTCGGTGTGCATGGCTGGGGCGATTATCACTGGACAGGTAGCGGTGAGCACCGTTGTTGTCAAAAGATCATCAGCGATACCCGCTGCAACTTTAGCTAGGAAGGATGCTGTTGCAGGTGCAATCACAACTAGATCTGCGGATTTTGCGAGAGACACATGCTTGACGTTCTCAACATCAGTGAAAAGATCTGGATCGACTATTTGGACTTTGTTGTGAGAAAGCGCCTCTAGGGTAGTTGTCCCGATGAACCGCGTGGAATTGAGTGTTGCTACAACTTGGACACTGTGGCCGGCTTCAGACAGCAGTCGAATAAGGGCAGCGGATTTATAGGCAGCAATCCCGCCTGTTACACCAACGACTACGTTAGCCAATTAAGCTTTGCCGTTTAGTCTAGATTTTTCTTGGTGAGAAGTCCCTGGTCAACTTCATTCAGAGCAATAGTTAGTGGCTTCTCGTCGATTGTTACATCAACAAGTGGGCCTACGTTGCTAAAAAGTGATCCCTCGTGCAGAGAGGAGTAGTAATCGTTGATCTGACGTGCTCGCTTGGCGGCAAACATTACAAGCTCATACTTTGAGTCAACACGGTCCATTAGGTTATCGATAGACGGAGAAACAATACCTTCAAGCTTTTCTGACATGACAAACTTCCCTGCAATTAGTTGGATTTAACTAAGTCTACGACTTCTTGGGCGCATCTGGCTACCTCGTCATTTATCACCTGAAAATCAAAGGAATCGGCTTGTGAGAGCTCTGATGTGGCAGTTTCCAGCCTCCGAAGCTTATCTTCTGGGCTTTCTGTGCCCCGCTTTTCCATCCTTGCCTCAAGTTCTTCAAAACTAGGAGGATTCACAAAAACCAAAAGTGCCTCTGGGAAAGACTTCTTTACTTGAAAAGCTCCCTGCACATCAATTTCGAGAACCACATTCTTACCCTCGGCAAGCGCCTTCTCTACCGGGAACCTAGGTGTGCCGTATCTGTGCTGACCGTGAACGGTGGCCCACTCAAGTAGCTCATTTGATTGCTGCATCCTTGAAAACTCGTCTTCGCTCACGAATCGATATGATATTCCATCAATTTCTCCGGGACGCGGGCTTCTCGTAGTGGCTGAAACCGAGAGCTCATAGTCCTTGTTCTGTTCGATGATGTAGCTAGCCAATGTTCCTTTACCCACAGCAGACGGCCCGGAAAGTACAACTAATTTTGCAATCATCTCGAAAGCCCAATCTCTAATTCTGCTTTCGCAATTTGAACTCTTTCTCGCAAGCCAACCGACGACTCTCCCGCCACAGATCTAGAGACGCTATAAATTGTCACGTCAGCAAGATCTCCAAAAATTGACCGTGCATTCGAAAGCTTTGCACCCTGAGTACCAAAGCCTGGCGCCAGTATGGGAGTGTGAATAAGTTTCTTGGGATCGATAGCCATGTCAATTAGATTAGCCTGCGCGCCGATGACCAAACCAACCGAACCCATAGATTCCTTATTGAAACCAGCAGCATATGAGGCAACGTTGCTTGCAACGCTTCGTTGATTCTCAGAAACAGAAGACTGCAGAACTTTGCCCTCCGGATTGGAGGTTGCCGCCAGGATAAACACTCCCTTGGAATTTCTTGACGCAAATGCAATCGTGGGGTCGAGAGATTCTGCGCCTAGGTACGGTGAAAAAGTTACCGCGTCTGCTACGAAAGGACCCTCCGTTGAAAGCCAGGCCCTAGCGTAGCCATCCATTGTGGTTCCGATGTCTCCTCGTTTGGCATCAGCTATAACAATGAAACCCGCTTCAGAAGCTCGAACAAGCAGTCGCTCCAAGGCGGCGAAGCCCTCGGAACCAAACTGCTCAAAGAATGAAACCTGGGGTTTCAATAAACCAATTTCGCCAACGCAGTTATCAATCATTTGGATGCAGAATTTTTCGGCTCCGGCAGCGCTTTCGGGAAGTCCCCATTTTTTGAGCTGTTCCACACTCGGGTCCATACCAACACAAAGCTGACCACTGCTGGCAAATGTTTTGAGAAGGCTCTCTCCGAAACTAGTTGGCAAGAGCGGCCTTTCTGTCTTGTGCATATTCTTGCAATGATCGAACTGCGAACGGCCCTGCAATTACAGACTCAAAGGATCCGATTGCCGAGCTCAGTTGCGCGATTGTTGTAAAGATCGGCTTGTCCGCTGCCGTGGTGGCCGCTCGAATTTCGTAACCATCCCGTCTTGCCGCGGCCCCGGTTGGAGTGTTCACCACTACATCGACTTGACCCGCTGTTATCAGTTCCACAATTGTTGGACCTAATGTTTCGGAAGAACCTTGGCTGTGCTTTCGGACAGACGTGGCAGTCACCCCATGCCTCTCAAGAATTTGCGCCGTTCCCTCGGTCGCAAGGATCTCGAAACCTAACTGCGCCAATCTTCGAATAGCCAGAAGCATCTGTGGCTTGTCTCTGTCGGCAACCGAAACAAAGATTTTTCCCGACTTGGGAAGAGCACTACCAGCTGCAGCCTGAGACTTTGCGAATGCCGTTGGAAAGTCCACGTCTATTCCCATGACCTCTCCGGTAGATCGCATCTCCGGACCAAGAAGAGAGTCAACATACTTACCCTCTGGAGTTGCGAACCGCTTAAAGGGAAGAACTGCTTCCTTGACTGAGATTGGATCTCCGGGTAAAGAAACAACACCGTCAACTGCTGGCAAGTGGCCTTCCGCACGCAACTCATGAATGGTTTTGCCAACCATGACTAGGGACGCTGCCTTTGCCAGTGTTATTCCAAGAGCTTTGGAGACAAATGGAACAGTTCGCGAGGCCCTCGGGTTTGCTTCAAGCACATAAAGCACATCCGCGGCTAAACCAAACTGAACGTTGATTAATCCTTTTACGCCGACCCCCTTGGCAATTAGTTCTGTTGCGTCGCGGACTCGCTTTATCTGAGAATCACTCAAAGTAATTGGGGGAAGCGTGCAACTTGAGTCACCAGAGTGAATTCCAGCTTCCTCGATGTGTTCCATGACGCCACCGACATACAGTTCAACACCGTCATACAAAGCATCGATGTCTATCTCAATTGCATCATCAAGGAATCGATCAACTAGTAAAGGATGCTCAACACCGACTATTGCTTGACCCTCAATTCGACCAAAGTAGCCAGTCATTCCCTCGGCCTCGTAGACAATCTCCATCCCGCGACCACCAAGAACATGAGATGGTCGAACCAATACTGGATAACCAATTTTCTGAGCAACTGCCTTAGCTTCTTCAAGGGTTGTTGCCGTTCCATTTGCTGGAGATAGCAGACCGGCTTGATCAAGGATCTTTGAGAATGCTCCCCTGTCCTCAGCCAAATCCAGTGACTCGGGTGTGGTTCCAAGAATCGGGACTCCCGCGTCTTTGAGTCCTTGAGCTAATCCGAGAGCAGTCTGACCCCCGAGTTGAACAATTACACCTACAATTTCGCCAGATAGCGACTCGGCGTGGATCACTTCCAGAACATCTTCGAGTGTCATTGGTTCAAAGTACAAGCGATCTGAAGTGTCGTAATCAGTAGAAACGGTTTCCGGGTTGCAGTTGATCATTACAGTCTCGTAACCTGCATCAGACAAAGCAAAACAAGCGTGCACACAGGAATAGTCAAACTCGACTCCCTGGCCGATCCTGTTTGGACCAGACCCGAGGATGATCACCTTTCTTCTGTCAGATGCAACAACTTCTGTTTCTTGCTCATAGGTTGAGTAGTGATAAGGGGTAAGAGCCGGAAACTCCCCCGCACAAGTGTCAACAGTCTTGTAAACCGGCCTCAGGCCTAGCTCGTGACGGATACTTCTGACGTCAAACTCACTCAGTCTTCGGATCTGCGCAATTTGCTGATCACTAAAGCCATGCATTTTTGCATGCCTGAGGGTCTCGAAGTCTAAGTCCTTTGCCAATCTGACTGTTTCAGCAACTTCGTTGATTAGCACGATCTGGTCTAAGAACCAGGGGTCAATCTTGGTTGCTTCAAACACCTCGTCAATAGAAGCACCCTTCAAAAGCGCTTGCTGAACATCGACTATTCGTCCATCCGTTGGTTTTCTTATTATCTCCACAAGGTCTTTCAGTGGTGTGGTGTTCGGACCCCAATGGAATGAGGAACCCCTCTTCTCAAGTGAACGAAGGGCTTTCTGCAGAGCCTGGCTATAAGTTCTTCCAATAGCCATGGCCTCGCCAACGGACTTCATTGTCGTTGTAAGAGTCGAATCCGCTGCTGGGAACTTCTCAAACGCGAACCTCGGAACCTTTACGGCAACGTAATCAAGTGTTGGCTCGAAGCTTGCCGGTGTCACTCCGGTGATATCGTTAGGAATCTCATCTAACGTGTATCCGAGTGCAAGTTTTGCGGCAATCTTTGCGATTGGAAAACCAGTTGCCTTAGAGGCAAGTGCGGACGATCTTGAGACCCTGGGGTTCATCTCAATAACAATTACGCGTCCATTGAGTGGATTCACCGCAAACTGAATGTTGCATCCACCGGTATCAACACCGACGGCTCGAATAATCTGGATCGAAATGTCTCTTAGGTTCTGGAACTCTCTGTCTGTCAAAGTCAGAGCGGGAGCTACTGTGATTGAGTCTCCGGTATGAACCCCAACTGGATCAACGTTCTCAATTGAACAGACAACAACTGCATTGTCATTCTTGTCTCGCATTAGTTCAAGTTCGTACTCTTTCCAGCCAAGAATTGACTCCTCGAGCAACACCTCGCTGGTCGGGCTGGCCTGAAGACCAGCACCGGCAATTCTGATCAAATCTTCCTTGTTGTGGGCGAAACCGGAACCGAGGCCACCCATGGTAAATGACGGTCTTACAACGACCGGATAACCCAAATTCTTGGCTGCGGCTAGGGCCTCATCTATGTCGTGGGCAATAAAAGACTTTGCAACATCGGCTCCAGAATCTAAAACGATTTGCTTGAACTCGCTGCGATCTTCACCGGCGCGAATGGCTGCAACGTTTGCTCCAATAAGCTCAACCGAGTACTTCTCTAAAACTCCTAGCTCATGAAGTTTCATGGCGGCATTTAAAGCAGTTTGTCCACCAAGTGTTGGCAATATGGCGTCTGGTCGCTCCTTGGCAATGATTGCTTCAATTACCTCGGGCGTAATTGGCTCTACATAGGTCGCGTCTGCAAAATCGGGGTCGGTCATGATTGTCGCAGGATTCGAATTGACGAGAATTACTCTCACACCTTCTTCCCGCAACACACGGCAGGCCTGAGTACCCGAGTAGTCGAATTCGCAGGCTTGGCCAATAACAATTGGCCCGCTACCAATTACCAGAACGCTCTTTAGATCTTCTCTCTTCGGCATTAGCTAAGCGCCTTCCGGCTAGAGATCATTTCAACCAGGCGATCAAATAGATGATGAGAATCGTGTGGACCCGCTGCTGCTTCTGGATGGAACTGCACGGAATAGGCGCTGAGCTCTAGACACTCCAGTCCCTCAACGCAGTCGTCGTTTAGATTCACATGTGAAACTCTCACTTTTCCAAACCCTGCCGGAGACTCAACAATTTCACCGTTCTCGCCCCCGGGAACCGATACGGCGAAACCATGGTTGTGAGAAGAAACCTCAACCTTGCCAGTGGTTCTATCGAGTATTGGTTGGTTGATGCCACGATGGCCAAAAGGCAGCTTGTAGGTGTCAAAGCCAAGTGCTCTTCCAAGTAACTGGTTCCCAAAACAGATTCCAAAAAACGGAATCCTTCGCTTAAGAATCTCTTGCAGCAGGGCTACCTGACTGGCGGATGCCCTCGGATCTCCAGGCCCATTTGAGTAAAAAACAGCATCCGGACTTGTTGCCAGCACTTGATCAAGATCGGAGGTGGCCGGCAACACCGAAACCACAAGCCCACGGTTAATCATCTGGGCTATCGTGGTGCGCTTTATTCCGAGGTCGAGAATTGTTACTCGACCAACGTACTGACCCATATGCGGAACCTCATAGGCGTCTGGTGTTGTCACCACTGAACTAAGCGACAAACCCTTCATTTCTGGAGCTTCACGAACAATCTCCAGCAATCTATCTATGGATTGTTCCGATCTGGGTCCCGAGAAGATACCAGCGCGCATCGCACCAAGTGAGCGAATGTGCCTAGTTAGAGCCCTTGTGTCGAGTCCGCTGATTCCAACGATGAAGTTACTCTCAAGCTCTT
>WLDW01000004.1 GCA_009704605.1 Actinomycetota bacterium | reverse complement strand
GCCAATACTCAGCTATTGAAGAAAACCGATTTAGCAACTAGCGAAGTGCGTCGATAGCTAGCTCTGCGAGCAATGCCGCGCCATCTGCCAAAACTGCATCGTCAAAGACGGCTTTGTTGGAGTGGTTGGTGGCAGCTGTTGCCGGATCCACCCCGACAGGTGCGGCACCCATAAATACGAAGGCTCCCGGAATCTCGTGAACTATTGATGCAAAGTCTTCGCCCCCGGCGATTGGGGTCGGAAGATTGATATACCTTCCTGGCCCAAACATGCGCGCTGTGACTTCTTCAACCGATTTGATAGCTTCTGGGTTATTCATCAGAACCTTTGTTGCTCTGGTGAACTCCACGGTTGCGATAAGTCCAAAACCTTTGGCAATGGATTCAACTAGCTCTTTGGTGAAAGTTTTAAGTTTCGCAGCGTTTTCCTCGGAGAACACTCGGACCGTTGCACCAAACGAAGCGGATTCTGGAATTACGTTTGTGGTCGCTTGGTCCCCAGCGCTAACCCAACCAATGTTCACAATAACCGGGTCAAAAGCATTGAAGCGCTTGGTGACCATAGTTTGAAGAGCCGACATGATTTCGTTCAAAACACTTATTGGATCTTTGGATAACCAAGGCATTGATCCGTGGCCACCACTTCCAGTAACTGTGACAAACAAGTCTCCAGCAGAGGCCATTAGCGGACCTGCTTTAGAACCCATCATGCCAAGTGGGTAAGAACTAAAAACGTGTAGACCGTAAGCACGAATTGGCTTACTACCGGAAACCATGTGATCGCCTTGTTCGAGCATCACATCTGCTCCGTGGTGTCCTTCCTCGCCAGGTTGAAAAAAGAAAACAACATCGCCTTTTAGCTGATCTTTTCTCGAAGCAAGAATCTTTGCGGCACCAACGCCCATTGCCATGTGTAGATCGTGACCACAAGCATGCATGTAACCATTCGTGGAGGCATAATCCAAACCAGTGTCTTCAATCACGGCAAGCGCGTCCATGTCTGCACGAAGCAAAACAGTTGGGCCAGGCTGGGCGCCTTTGATGTGTAAAACAGCCGAGCTAATTTGCTTGCTGGTGGTTATTGTTCCAAGCCCATCGATTTGCTCCAAGACAACTTTTAACGTGTTCGGTAACTCAAGGCCAAATTCCGGAATGGTGTGCAGTTTTCTTCTTAGCGCCTGCAACTCTGGAAGCATGGCTTGGGCTTGGGCTAGCACGTCTTGGGTCATGGTTTCATTGTGCCACTTGAGCCCTAGCATTTATACATGTTCTTTGAAGCAATGGATCAGTCTTGGCAGCACCTACTGGAGCCAAGTAAGGACCTACTTGATCGAATTGAGCAAGAGCTATCGAAGCTTCAGAATCTCACTCCAAATGACAATCAGATCATGCGAGCTTTTGAATTGCCGGTTGCAAAAGTGCGAGTTCTATTGCTTGGGCAAGATCCTTACCCAACTCAAGGAATGGCTTGCGGCCTAGCTTTTGCAAATGCTCCAGGGACCAAGACCCCGCAGAGCTTGAAGAATCTCATGAAGGAACTTCAATCCGATCTGCCTGGAGTTTCCGCAACAGCTGACTTGGCCAAGTGGAGCAACCAGGGAGTTATGCTTCTGAATTCTGCTTTGACAACAGTCGTTGGTACATCTGGAGCGCACCAAAAAATTTGGCGCGAATTTACTGAAGTTGCTATCACTGCACTTGACCAAGCGCGAGCCGGCAAGTTGGTTTGCTTGAGCTTGGGGTTAGAGGCCAAGAAATTAGCTGATCTTGTTGAGTTCGGTGAGGTTGTTTACGCACCCCACCCCAGTCCGCTCTCCGCACACCGCGGTTTTTTTGGCTCTAAGATTTACTCTCGCGTGAATCAAGCCCTTAGCAACCAAGGTCAAGAACCAATAGATTGGTCTTGTTAGGGAAAGTGATGGCAAAGAAATTTATGGGTGGCTTTTTTAGTTCTAGGCGTAAAGCCTCTTTGACTTCTTCTGCCAACATTCGTGAAGCTTCGGCTGCAGATTGCGCTGAGATTTGCGAGATCTACAACTTTTACATAACCGGCACAGTTATCACTTTTGATGAGCAACCCATGGATCCATCTTTTTGGGAGGAGAAGTTGAGACATGTAAAGGATCTGAATTTGCCCTTTATAGTTGCGACCTCAGATTCAGGGGAGTTGCTTGGATTTGCTTATCTTGCTCCCTGGCGTCAAAAGTCGGCGTACCGCAGAACAGTTGAGAACACTATTTATCTAAAGCACACTGCCGTAGGGCAAGGCATTGGCCCAAGCCTTCTTTCTGAGCTGTTGCGCTTAGGTAAGGAAGCTGGGATCAAAGAAGTAGTTGCCGTTATATCGGACAGTGAAGCCGATACCTCTATAAGGATGCACAAACAGTTTGGATTCAAGAAAGTCGGCCAGCTGCCTGGAGTGGGCAACAAGTTCAATCGCTGGCTTGGCGTGATCTTGATGCAAAAGAGCCTTTAGCCCCAACGAAATAGAAAAAGACTCGCTAGTTTGCGAGTCTTTTTGCTTTTGGTGCGGAAGGTGGGACTTGAACCCACACGTCCTTTCGAACGCTGGAACCTAAATCCAGTGCGTCTGCCAATTTCGCCACTCCCGCGTTCCTCACATAGTCTAACCACTGTTTATAACCGCTACATAATCAAATTCTGAGCACGGCCGAGCCTTGGGGGCTCAAGCCAGCTAATGGATTTTGGCTGTGGATAAGCTCAACCTCTTTACTAGCTTCTCAGGCAAGCTAGCCCTCCAACTAATCGAGGAGGGTACATGGCTTCGCTGGCATCAAGCCTTTCAGAGCGCGCTCGAAGACAAATTGTTGAAGCAAAACGAAACCCTTCGGATGCAATTGACGCGGTCATTGATTTCTCAGTTGAGCAAAATCCCTCAAACCACTTATCTGTTGACGAAACCGTCCTTCGGTCAGAAATCCAAAATCGACTATCCGGTTTCGGACCACTGCAACCCATGCTAGATGACCCAGCAATCGAAGAGATTTGGATCAACTCCACAACTGAGGTCTTTGTTGCCAAATCGGGCATCACCCAGAAGCTTCCAGTTGCAATACCCCAGGAACTTTTGGCAACCCTGGTTGAAAAGATGCTTCGAGCAACTGGTAGAAGGGTAGATCGCTCGTCTCCGTTTGTGGATGCTTCGCTTGAAGACGGCTCAAGACTGCACGTCGTGATTCCTGATATCACAAGAAACTCCTGGAGCTTAAATATTCGTAAGTTTCCTAGAAGCGTCTATAGTCTCGCGGATCTAGTTGAGCTCAAGTCAATAACTTCACCACAGGCAAATTTCCTCCAAGAAGCAGTCACCGCGGGTAAAAACATTCTGGTTTCTGGTGCAACGCAGGCCGGTAAGACTACTTTGCTTTGCGCACTTCTGAATGAGGTCGCCAAAAGTCATCGAATAGTAACTGTTGAGGAGACCTTTGAAATCAGAATTGAGAACGCCGATTGGGTTGCCATGCAAACTAGACAGCCAAATCTGGAGGGGGTAGGGGAAATCTCTTTGCGCAGATTAGTAAAGGAAGCCCTTCGAATGCGCCCCGGTCGAATAGTAGTAGGCGAGGTAAGAGAAGCAGAGAGTTTTGACTTACTGATTGCTTTGAATTCAGGACTACCTGGTTTGTGCACTATTCACGCTAACTCCGCCAAGGATGCAGTGAACAAACTCTGCACGCTACCTCTATTGGCCGGCTCGAACATTTCTGCTGAGTTTGTCAACCCCACCGTTGGTTCATGCATCGACTATGTGGTTCACTGCCAGATGCTCCACTCGGGAAATCGCACAGTTCAAGAGATCGCGAGTGTTAGCTGGGATCTGCGCGGTAATGGTCTCGAAGTTACTCAGGTGAAGCTGTGAAAACTCTAGTGCTGCAGCTTCAGGCAGCGGGGCTTGGTCATTACCGCCCCTGGCACATTTTTATTGGAACAGTATCGGTTGCAGCTGTTGTTGGTGGCTGGGCTCAGTTAACTTTCCAGGTCCTGGGACTTAGCTTCTCTATAGCAATTGCAGTAATTGGCCTCAGTTTCGAACTAATAAGCCTTCGTGCAAAGGCTAGAGGGGATGCAATCGGGAAATTGTGGCCAGAGGTGATTGAGTCTCTTCAGTCTGCCGCGAAAAGCGGTATTGGTCTCATTGATTCGATCAGTGAGGTTGGCGAGTCTGGACCCTGGCAAATAAGAAAACACTTTGCGAATTTTGTTGAGCGAATTGATAGTGGTCAAAGCTTTGATGACTCACTGACTGAGCTAAAGACTGAGCTCGGACAAATCCATGCTGATCGATTGATTGAACTTCTCCGAATAGTCCATATGTCTGGTGGCGCAGGCTACCTCGAGTCATTAAGTGCACAAGTAAAAATAAGCAGGTCAGATATTGCAACTTGGGGAGAGCTTGAATCCAAGCAGGGGTGGGTTACAGGAACGGCGAAACTTGCTCTAGTTGCCCCATGGGTAATCGTCCTATTTTTGGCAAGCAGACCTGAAAACGTTGTGATCTATAACACCAATGAAGGCCTCACAATTTTACTCCTGGGTCTAACGGTTTCTCTTGTTGCCTATCGCCTGATTGGGTTGTTGGGAAACTTGGAAAAACCTAAGCGGGTGTTTGTGAATTGAACTCCGCACTTTTAATCTCAATAACTTTCGGGCTCGGGGTATCGGGTGTGGTTTACAACTTACTTGCGTCTCGCCGACTGAGTCTTGCTAGTCGAATAGGTTTCACAACAAGACCAAACTTTGCCACAGTAAGCCCTTCGAGCATCCGGCAATTGGCCGAGATCATCGGGAGAAAACTAAAAGCTAAAAGCTCGCAGAAGATTTCCCAGGCTCTTTTTGAATTGCCTGAGATTTTAGAACTACTAATAGTGAGCCTTCGCTCGGGCTCGGGCATCTACCAGAGCCTTCAGATTGTGGTACCCCGAGCAAGTGGTGAGTTGGCTCGAGAGCTTGCGAAATGCCTTACTGCCGTCAATTACGGTGCAGCCCTGGCTGACGAGATCAGAAAGATTCCGAAAACCCTAGCTCATCCACAGTTTGCCGAATTGGCAAACAAAATCGCGATGTCACTAACACGGGGAACACCGCTAGCCAAGATGTTGGAAGACCAAGCAAGAAGTGCCCGTTCCGAGATCAGGAATCAGCTCTTGAGGCAAGCAGGTAGGAACGAGACCAGAATGCTGGTTCCGCTAGTTTTCTTGATTTTGCCAGTGATTGTGCTGTTTGCCCTTTACCCAAGCCTGAAGTTACTGAACTTTGGCTTTATCTAAAAAAGAAGGAGAGAAAATGAAGAAGAGCATGTTTCGAGATGAGTCGGGAGATGTCCCTGGTTGGGTACTAATCAGCCTGATGACAGCCGGGTTGGTGGTAGTGATGTGGTCCTTTGCGGGTCCAGCACTGCAGGGTGTATTTCAGCAAGCGATGAATCGTGTGGTTAGTTTCTAGAGAACGCGGTTCGGCCATAGCGGATTTTGTGCTGGTTGCTTTTCCGATGCTCGCGTTATTCGTCGGTACGGTGTCCGTAAGCTTCGCTTCCTACGCCAGAACTGTGATTCTTGACGCCACTATAGAAGGTGCAAGATTTGCAGCCTTAGCCGATCAAGACACCGCAGCTGGAATTCAAAAGACAAAGCAACTGGTGCAATCCTCGCTCGGGCGCGCTGTTGATCTAGAAGTTGCGGCTTCATCAGTGCGTATTGGCTCAATTGAGTCAATTCGGTTTGTGTCTAGTGCTGAATTCAACTTGGCGCCAGGAACCAAAATTTTGACAGTGAGTTCGGTGGCTACGCGTGAACTTATCTACTGAAATAATGAGCGATCGAGGCTCGGCGGTCGTTGATTTCATTGGTTTTGGAGTGTTGCTTCAAATATCGGTTTTGATGTTCTCGACTTTCGCGCTTTCTGTTCAGCACCAGCAGTTTGCTCTAGAGGCAATCGCTCGACATGGAATAAGAGCTCACGTCCTTATCCCTGACAGGGGGAACACCACCAGAGTCATTAGTGAACTCGTGGCTGATTTTGGATTGAAGCCATCTGATATTGAATGGAGTCTGAGATGTAATCCCGATCCAAACTGTGTTGAACCTGGATCAATTGCTCTTCTTCAAATCAAGCTAGGAGGTTTGAGTGCGGAGGCTGTGCAGGGCATCTAGATCTAGCGAGCAGGGATCAATGGCGCCGCTTGGCATAGGACTTTCACTATTGAGTCTTATGACTACTCTGGTTATTTTGGCCTCGGGGAGTCTCTATCTTTCTGAGCGGAGACTAACCTCTGTTGCCGAATCGACAGCTCTATATGCGCTAGCCAAATCTGATGTCATATCAAACCAGAGCCTTCCTCGTTACGCGGGGGACTTTTTAGAGATGCATCAACTCAAGGGGCTACAGCAAGTTTCACTTATTGAGGCGAGCTCCAAAGATGGCTTTACGGTTCGCGTAAGGCTGTGTTCGCTTTGGCGACCACTTTTTGATAGCTACATGTTTTCAGACGTCGGCATGATCTGCTCTGAAGGGTTAGCCCGTCGCGGCACATAACGGTAAGCCATAAATGCACCCACAATCCCCAACCCAGAAACAGTAAACATAGCAATCGATATTCCCAGCAGTGCGGTCACTCCTGAGATAACCAGTGGCGCTGCTGCAACACCAGAGTCCACCAATAAACGGTATGAGGCTAGAAATTCATTACGCTCACCCTTGGGTGCTAGATCGGCACCAATCACCAAGATAATTCCACTACCAACACCATTAGCTAGTGACATCAGTAATGCAACTGCAAGAAAAGTGGTTTCGTTGGTAGCAAGAGTAAGAAGAGAGAAAGTCAGGGATAGACCGAGCAAAGTTGGAAGAGCCGACCATCTTCTACCGAAGCGATCCATTATCTGACCAGAGCTATAGGAAAGTGCAAGGTCTAAAGCGCCTGCGATTCCCATATAAAGCGCGATGGTCGCAGGCGGCAGTCCAATACTTAGAGCCCAAAGCGGTAAGCCAACTAATCTTGCAGTTCGTAATCCACCGATGATTGCCGAGGTAACCCCAAGAGTTGCTAGTTTTTTGGATTCGCGTTTTGCTACCTTCCAGGTTCCACCCGGAACGGTTGCTGGAGTATCTGGCATTCGATCAGGTTTTATGAAAATCAGAATTAATGCCGCCAGCGCACAAAACACAACAGCGTTCCAGTAAACAGCTTGCAGATCAATCAAGATAATTAGTGCCGCGCCAATAAGAGGTCCAATGAAGTGTCCTGCTCTAAAGACGCCACCAAGTATTGATAGCGCTCTGGCGCGATGCGAGTAGGGGACAACTTCAGTTAGGTAGCTATGCCTTGCAAGACCAAATACAGCAACGCTTGCACCGAGTATGAATACCCCTAAACCCAGAACCCACAATGCAGTTGCTAGCGACGCCAAAAGTATGCCCAGGCTCGCGACCGCTGCCGCGCTCATCATTGCTTTTCGCTCGCCCAAGACATTAATCAAGCGTGCAGCTGGGATGTCTGCGAAGAGGGTTCCAATCATTACAAGCCCAAGAATTATTCCGGCAGTAGGTAACGACGCCCCTAAAGCTTGGGCGCTTGCAGGAATGATTGGAAGTAGCCCACCTTCTGCGATACCGAAAAGCAGTGAGGGAGTAAATACCGGCAAACCTAGGCTGGTTAGCTTGTATGAGGATGCGGGCACCTAACAATTATGCCCCTCGCCTAGAATTGTGGAATCATGTCCGAACTTGACTTAGCCGCTGAAATCAAATCACTTAGGTCACTTTTTGGCACCATAAAAGAAGTCATTAACCCAACCTCACTGCAACTAGAGGTTGATGCACTTAGGCAGAAAGCCTCTGCTCAGGATCTCTGGGATGACCCGGAAAATGCCTCGAAGGTGACTTCTGCCCTATCGCGCTCGCAAGACAAGCTAGACCTTCTTATATCAGTCGAATCCAGGATCAACGATCTTGAGGTTTTGATTGAAATGGCTAATGACGCCTCTGATACCGAAACCAAGACAGAGGCCAAAAAAGAGCTTTCGGATTTGCAAAAGCTTGTCGGCCAGCTTGAGATACAAACCCTGTTGAGCGGCGAATATGACTCTCGTGCTGCCGTGATCACAATTAGAAGTGGCGCCGGAGGCGATGACGCAACGGATTTTGCAGAAATGCTTATGCGAATGTATGTCAGGTACTGCGAGCAGAAGAACTATCCAGTGCACGTTCTAGACGTATCGCATGCCGAAGGCGCAGGCATTAAATCCGCCACATTTGAAATTGATGCCCCCTACGCTTTTGGAACACTATCCGTTGAAGCTGGAACACACCGGCTTGTTCGGATGAGCCCATTCAACGCAGCCGGTAAAAGACAAACATCATTTGCCGCGGTAGAAATCGTTCCACTAGTTGAGCAAACCGAGGCCATTGAGATTCCAGATGCCGATATCAGAGTGGATGTTTTTCGCTCAAGCGGACCAGGCGGTCAATCAGTTAACACAACAGATTCAGCTGTTCGTATCACTCACATCCCTACCGGAACAGTTGTAAGTTGCCAGAACGAAAAAAGCCAGATTCAAAACAAACAAGCCGCGATGAGAGTTCTGCAATCAAGACTTCTAGAGGTTCGTCGTCGCGAAGAAGAGGCCACGAAGAAACAACTCGCGGGTGACGTCAAGGCATCTTGGGGTGAACAGATGAGGAGCTATGTTCTGGCCCCCTATCAAATGGTCAAAGATCTTCGAACCGAATACGAAGAAAACAACCCGCAGTCCGTATTTGATGGCGGACTCGATGGATTTATAGCCGCGGGAATCCGATGGAGAATGCAGACTCAGGCCTAGGCTTGAATCAACATGATCAGCATTCAAAACGTCACCAAGAAATACAAGGGGACTCCCAGGCCAGCGCTAGACCAAGTGAGCCTAGAGATTGAAAAGGGAGACTTTGTATTTCTCGTAGGCGCATCCGGTTCGGGAAAATCATCCCTCATGCGACTTATGCTGCGCGAAGATGTCCCTAGCTCAGGCTCTGTCCATGTCTTGGGGGAAAACCTAGTCGGCCTTCCCGCTAGGAAGGTGCCGTTTTTCAGAAGACGTCTGGGTGTAGTTTTCCAAGACTTTAGATTGCTACCTAACAAGACGGTTAGCCAAAATGTCGCATTCAGTTTGCAAGTTATTGGCAAGTCTGAAGGCTTCATTCAAGAAGCTGTCCCAGACGTGCTTCGTCTGGTGGGTCTAGGAGAAAAAGGCGATCGACTACCAAGTGAACTTTCAGGAGGAGAGCAACAGAGGGTTGCTTTAGCCAGAGCCATTGTCAATAAGCCAGCTATCTTGTTGGCAGATGAACCAACTGGAAACTTAGACCCAACCACCAGCGAAGGAATTATGTCGCTGTTGAACACCATTAACCTCGGCGGAACAACTGTTGTCATGGCCACTCACGAACGCGGCATTGTTGACCAAATGAAAAAGCGCGTTGTCGAGCTAAGTCACGGGCAAATTGTTCGCGATCAAGTTGCTGGTGGCTACGGAGTGAGGGACTAGCCATGCGATTTGGATTCATGCTATCCGAAGTTACTGAGGGCCTTAGACGAAACCTTGCGATGGTTGTGAGCATTATTCTGGTAACTTTCATCTCCCTTACTTTTGTTGGAACTGCGTCACTACTGCAAATGCAAATCGGTCAAATGAAAAACTACTGGTACGACCGGGCACAGGTCGCGATTTATCTCTGCACAGACGTATCACCCGAAGCTACCTGCCCCAGAGGTGAAGCTGCAGAAGACGTTAAGTTGCAGGTTCAAGAGCGTCTAGATTCACCAACGCTTGTGCCCTTCATTGAAAAGTATTACTTCGAAGATCACGACCAAGCATTCGCAAACTTCCAAGAACAATTCGCTGGTAATGCTGTTGCGCAATACGTGAAACCCGAGCAGCTAAATGAGACATTTTGGGTAAACCTATACGATCCGAATCAGTCACCAATTCTTACCGAAAGTTTTGCTGGCCTCGCTGGTGTTGAGGAAGTAAAGGACCAAAGAAGCTATTTGGACCAGATTTTCTTGATTCTTAACATTGCTTCTCTGGCTGCAGTTTCTATCGCTGCCCTCATGCTGGTTTCTAGTGCTCTTTTGATTTCAACCACAATCAGACTTTCTGCTTTCTCCAGACGAAGAGAGCTTGGAATCATGAGGCTGGTTGGTGCTAGCAACTTCTCAATACAGCTGCCGTTCATTCTTGAGGGTGTGGTCGCGGCGCTGATCGGTAGCGTGCTAGCAGGCGTCACGGTCTTGGCATTGATTGAGTTTTTCGTTCAAGGGTTCCTGGCGGAAAGTCTTCCATTCACTAGCTTTGTTGGGCTAAGCGATGGCATGCTTGTAGTTCCGCTATTAATTGCCGTAGGTATTGTGCTTGCGGCAGCAGCGTCGGGTCTTGCGATCCGTCGCTACCTCAAAATCTAGGAGTCGATCGTGCCGAGAGAGCGTGGCCAGCAAGTGGTGGCCACCAATCGTAAAGCCCGTCACGACTATCACCTCGAAGATGTCTTTGAAGCTGGCATTGTCCTAACTGGAACTGAAGTGAAGTCGTTGCGGGCTGGTCGCGCATCCCTGGTGGATGGATATGCCACCATCGAATCCGGCGAGGCTTGGCTAGAAAATGTTCACATCCCCGAATACACTCAGGGAACTTGGAACAACCACTCAACTAGAAGACGCCGCAAACTTTTGATGAACCGCGTGGAGATCGACAAGCTAGTTGGCAAGATCAAGGAATCTGGCTTTACTTTGGTTCCGATCTCGCTGTATTTCAAGGACGGTCGGGCAAAAGTTGAGATTGCACTTGCAAAGGGTAAGAAGGACTACGACAAGCGACAGGCGCTAAAAGAACAACAAGATAAGCGTGAAGCAGCCAGAGCCATGTCCACCAAGGGCAAGGATTGGTAGCCGTATCTTTTGTCTGAACCAGCGGTTAGACTGTTGTCCTGACGTAAAGTCAGTTGATAACTAAACATGGGGATGACCGGTTTCGACGGTATTTGCAGAAACTGAATGAAGCGGGTCGAGAATGCAAAGTCAACTCGTTAATGTCCTTTGCAAACTATAGGTGCCAAATCTAAGAGCACCGACTTTGCCCTAGCTGCATAAGCTAGCCCCAAAGTCCGTCAGCCTAAATTTGATTTCGTTTTAGGTCCTGGCGTCATTTAGAAATCTTGCTGAGCAGTTACGCCTTAGGGTTGCTCGGGACTTTTACTCAGGCTGGGCTCGTCGGTTAGATCGCTTCAAGTTATGACCGGGGCCGAGTAAAACAGTATTGAAGCTACACCCGTAGAAGAGTCAGAATCCAAGTATCGGACGGGGGTTCAATTCCCCCCATCTCCACCATGTGAACAAAACCCAAGGGAAACCTTGGGTTTTGTTGTTTGCCTGACCTACCTTGGCTGAGCTAAGTGGCCTAAAATTGGGTTAGTTGTGTTTCGATGATTTATTGAAAGACAAAAGGGATCCACAGCGGGGTTTCTTGAAAACAAGATTGGGTATTGATGACTAAACCGATTGTCGCGGTTGTAATTCCTTGCTACAAGGTAACCGCGCACATTGTTCAAACTCTCAGGGAAATCGGCCCTGAAGTTTCTTACATTTATATAGTTGACGATGCCTGCCCAGATGGTTCTGGAAAACTTGTTGAACGAGAAGTTAAAGACCCTAGGGTAAAGGTCATCTTCCACACCGAAAATCTGGGCGTTGGAGGTGCCACGGTTTCTGGTTATCGCGCGGCGCTGGAATCAGATGCCCAGATTGTTGTGAAGCTAGATGGCGATGGCCAGATGGATCCCGCGCTAATCAAAGACCTAATTGCGCCAATTGTCACCGGACGCGCGGATTACACAAAGGGTGATCGCTTCGATAGCCTGACCGGGCTGTCAAAGATGCCTGGCATCAGATTGTTTGGAAATGCTGGACTTACCTTACTAACCAAGATTTCAACCGGCTATTGGAACATCACGGATCCAACTAACGGATACACCGCAATACATCGCGATGCCCTAAAAGCTTTGCCGCTAGCAATGCTGAGCAAAAGATTCTTTTTTGAGTCCGACATTCTATTTAGGCTAAGCATTTACCGCGCCGTGGTTTGGGATGTTCCGATGGTTGCAAGGTACGGAACTGAAAAGAGCAACCTCAGCATCGTAAAGACTTTATGGGAGTTCCCTTGGAAACACTTCAAGAATTTCCACAAAAGACTTTTCTACAACTACTACCTAAGAGACATTTCTGCGGCGTCAATTGAGTTACCGCTTGGAATGCTGCTCTGGTGGTTTGGGGTGTTCTCTGGTCTTGGAGCGCTAAATAGCTCACTTACCAACGGTATTGCCGCAAGCACCGGGACTGTGATGATTGCCGTAGTTCCATTGATTCTTGGTTTCCAATTGCTTTTGGCGTTTGTGAGTCACGATGTTTCGGCTGTGCCCACCAGGCCAAAGCATAGGCAAAACCTCGAGTGGTAAAGACCTGGTCTGAGCTTTGCTAGATTTCACCGGCTGGTTAGTTATAAACGGCACGCTTCTTTTTGAAGTAATCGGTATCTTTGCTTTTGCGCTTTCGGGACTTCTTGAGGCAGCCCGAAAACGACTAGACCTTGTTGGCATGATCACGGTTTCAGGTTTGACCGCATTTGGCGGCGGAACCTTGCGCGATATTTTGCTGGACCGTAGGCCATTTTTCTGGATCGAGAATTCCGCTTGGGTTTGGGTTCTTATTGGAATCTGTCTAGTTGCACTTGTCTTTATGAGAACCAGACACCTTGAGCCCACCCAGCAAGCTATGCAGTGGCCAGACGCGGTTGGGCTTGGAGCCTTTACAGCTGGTGGAACCCAGCTCGCCTTGGATGGCCAAGTACCAGCAATCATCGCTGTGATCATGGGTGTACTAACTGCAATTTTTGGAGGAGTTCTCCGAGACATTGTTGTGAACGAAATTCCAAAGGCTTTCAGCGATCACATTCCATATTCGGTTATTGCGTTTACTGGAGGCTGGGTAGTTGTTGGTTTGAACTACTTGGCAATAGAACCTTTCATCGCCGTTGCAATCGGTGCACTATTCACAATTACCCTGAGAGTCCTGGCGCTTTTGCTCGGTTGGCGTCTTCCGGCTTGGAAGGCTTAACGAAGCCAGTCTTACTCGCGGCTCGCTGCAAGCTTCCTAAAAGTAGCGGTCCGGTGATTGCTATTAGCGCAACCGTTGTTACAGCTCTTCCCAAATCCCAGATCAACCCTCCGGTAAAAATCTGAAACTGAAGGAAGCGAATCAGGTTTTCAATTGCACCGGCTCCGGCAAGGTAAGAAATAGATGATTCACTGCCAGCAAGAAAGGGCCAGTTCCACAAAGTCATCAAGAACCCATAGGCAAAGCTTGCGGGAATTGCGTAAACAATCAAAACGGCGAGCTTGGCACCTCTGGAGCCAAACTTTGGAAGTAGGCCCGCTCCGATTCCAATCAGCCCAGCTGCCATCATTTGAAACGGAAGCCAAGGTCCAACCCCACCGGTGATCAGCGCAGACACCAGCAGCGAACCGGTTCCAAGCAAGAATCCAAAACCTGAACCAAAAACGTAGCCAGCAATGATTATGAGGAAAAAGGCAGTCTCGATTCCTGCTGTTCCAGCGCCAAGTAATCGAATAACAGCATTTAGGGCAATCAATACTCCTAGTAGGGCAATCTGCTTGGAGCCGATCTCACCAGTTGCCACTTCAACCAAAATCAAGACCAGCATGAGCGGCATCAAAGCGATAAACACCACTTGCGCTACGTCTGCTTCAGCAGCAGAATCACCAGAGATGAAAAATGGCCAGGAGAACATGAGCACGGATCCAATTCCGGCAAGCAGAATGCTCAAATTGGAAATCCATTTTCCTGAAAAGGTATTCACTTCTGGACCTTTTCTACTTGACTCAAAGTCAACAATCCGGGCTGACCAGTTATTTGACTGATTTGTGTGGGGTGTGATGAACCAATTCCTAAGGCAACAGTTGTCAATTTGTCCGAAATCATTTTTCCGCTTTCTAGCTCCAAAACCCTGTCGGCAACTAGAGCCACAAATTCCACATCGTGGGAAGCGACTAGTACCGACTTGCCTTCTTTACGCAAAGCTCTAATCTGCTTGGCAAGTGATCTTTTGGCCGCGTAATCTAACCCGCGAGTTGGTTCATCAAGTAGCAATATCCCAGCCCCCTTCACTAACTGCAAAGCTAGAACCAAAGCCAGTTGCTGCCCAGCGGAAAGATCTCGCGGGTGAATCTTCGGATCTAACCTGCCAGTTAGCGATTCAAAAATCTTGGAAGTGCCCGAGTCTGTGAGTTGTGCAAACTTGTCAGACTCGGAAAGCTCATCAGCCAGTGAGTTTAGAAAAAGTAAGTCAGCTGCCTTCTGGGGGACAAGAGTCAAGACGCAAAGTCTTTCGTCAGCAGAGAGCGACTTTGGATCGCCAAACTGTGTCTTGACAGAACCCGATGATCGTTTTCCGCCTCCTTGGATAGCCCAGAGAACCGAAGACTTTCCTGAGCCATTTTTTCCCATTAGCGCGACAACTTCTCCAGCGTGAACTTCAAAGGAAACTTTGGACACGGCATCTAGTCCGTCGTAGCTAACCGATAGATCATTGACCTCCATGGCAACTGTTTTGCTCAGATTCTCATTCACCAGTTGCTTCCATTGCTGTGGGCCACGCTCCCAATTTGCTTTGGCGGCAGAAACGCTTACTGTCACTGGATTCCAGGAGAGTTCAGTTGAGAGTCCAATCACAGGTGGCACCAGGTGATAGTTCTCGAACTGCTCATAACCTCCCTTGGTAACAAGACCATCGTTTGCAACTATTACAACTGAATCCACAAGTTCAATTACTCGTTCGATTCGGTGCTCTACAAGGATCACTGTGATGCCGTGCTCGTGAGCTAACGACTTGAGCACACCAACAATCTCAGCTGCGGCTTCGGGATCCAGGGCCGAAGTTGGCTCATCCAGCAAAAGTATCTTCTGCCCAGCTGCTAGTGCAGAGGCGATAGCAACCCGTTGCTGTTGTCCTCCAGAAAGCCAACTAAGTGGCCTATCTAGTAACTCCTCAATATCAAGAAGCTCCGCTACTTGCTTTAGTGAATCTGACATCTTGTCGCGATTAAACCCAAGCTGCTCCATGCCGTAGACCAACTCTTGTTTGACAGTGTCCGAAACAAATGAAGACTCAGGCTGCTGATTTACAAAACCAACCTGGGCTGCAAGCTCGTGCGGTTTTGAACCCGTTACATCTATACCGTCAATAACCAGTGAGCCAGAAAGAGAACCGCCAGTGAAATGTGGCGCCAGACCATTCAAGATTCTAAGCAACGTCGATTTACCGCTTCCCGTTGCACCGCAAACTAGTGAGAACTCACCTGGCAGAAAATCAAGGTTCACCCTTGATAGAGCTGGTCTTTCTGTTCCCGCATATCCAAAGCTCACATCGCGAAGCGCAATCATGCGAACCAACCTAGGATTGCCGCAATCAGCAACAGAGCTGACAAAGACAGAATCAAAGCGTCAAAGAACTGCAACTTCATAGGCTCAAATCTGGTCCTGATCTGAGACTTGGAGTTAATCCGAATAGACGCGAAGCTTGAAACTATTCCGATGGCAATCAACACCCAACCCAGCGTTTGGGTTTGCCCAACTAGTAACGCAAAGCTTCCAACAGATAACGCCCCGACCGCCATCAGTGAGCTCAACCTGGCTCCAAGCACAAGCGGTTTTGACAAGCTACCCCTTCTCCCAAATCCCCTGGAGTCCATACTTGCCGCAAGAGACAGAGACGAATCGATTGCGTCCTCCAGAACCGGAATCACTGTTCCAGCCATTGATCCAAGTCCTTTGCTTCTCCCGCGCAAAGATCTAGCTTTCTGAACTCTTTGCAGACTGGAGATCATTTGCGGTGCGAGGTTGATCGCAACTGAAATTGCACTGGCGATTTCATAAAGCGCGCTGGGAGTGGACTTTAGAAGAGCTCTTGGATTGGCAAGTGAACTGGCCATCCCAATCGAGAGGATGATGGCAGCTAATCGCAAACCATCGGTTGCGCCGCCAGTTAGAGCCTGGATACCTACCGCTCCAAAAAGTTCAACTGGTGGACCAAAACCCAAGTTGATCGAGAAGCCAGGTAAATCTATGGCAGTTGTGTCCTCAGGGTTTTGAATGTTGAAGACAATTCGAAATAGCACCCTAGCGATGACTACAAACCCAGCAAGAAATAGATAGAACTTAACGGATCTCGACCAGGGGGCTTCTTCTCGAAAAATCAAAATTGCAAACAAAGCGGCTGCACAAATCAAGATTTGAATCATCGCATTCTGACTTACCCCCGCAACAATTGCCATAGTTACAGCAAATAGCCACCAGGTCAAAGGGCTTGCTGTGCTGGCAGTAAAGCGCTTAGCCATCGCAAGCTACAGTTTCTGGAATCGGTCTTGGTAACAATCCAGCATCTTGTTGCCCTGGACCAATAAAGAGCCAACCTTCTGCCGACCCACACTGGGCATCCCTGGACGCTGATCCAACCTGACTTACTTGCCAACCCGATTCTTTTGTAAAAACAAAGTATCCCCAACTGCCTTCGGAATACTTCGGTGTGTCTATGCAGTTCTGTTCAGAACTAGGAGGGAAGTTTTCAATGCGACAGGCGAAACCAACTGGGTACTGGTTAGTCCCTGAAACATCAATTGCCGTCGCTTGAAAAACTTCCCAACCGTTGCCAACAAAGTCACTCGCGCAACGAAGGATCGGATCACGTTCCGTGGAATCTCCAAAGTCAATAACTATTGTGACTCCAGGTTTCTCACAGGCACCCTCGCTATAACTAACCTCAACCTGCTTGGCAGAGGTTGTCTCGATGACATTGTTTTCTAGTGCCCAGGACAAGACGCTCCCAGCGACCACTAACAGAATTAGTGCGCTAAGAACAATAAGTCTTGCCCTGGAGCGCATGACTACTTACCTAGAAGAGTTAGGTAACTCTTGCCTTCAAGAGCAAGGTAACCCTGAGCGGTTGCAAACCGGTCACCGGCGTTTTCCACCCAAGGAGATCCGATGCCACCATCTTCTTGAATCTGGGCAACTAGGTAGGCGTGCACATTTTCGTTTAGCTCACCTCGTGTTGCGAGATATGCCATTAGAGCAAGAGCGGTTCCGTTGATGTCAACTGCGTCAAATGCCACAAAGTGACTTCTATCAACCAAGCCCGCATCTAGGTAGGCTAAGGCAGCATCGATAGAGCTTTGCTTCTTGGCCGTTAGCGCGGGATCTATATCCTTGGTTAGCTCCAGAGCCATGATGGCCATGGCGGTTGCGTCGGTACTGGAAGCTGTTGTGAATTCTGAATAATCAAAACCAAAACCCCCATCCTCTCTGGCAAGAGTTAGAAGAACCGCCGAAACACTCTTTGCTATTTCCTGCTGATTCTGGGCGTAAAGACCGAGGCTAATCCAGGCATAGTCAAATGTGCTCGCGGTAGTCAGAGCCAAAGTGCCATCTTCTTGGATGATCTCACTGAGGGAACCAACAACCATTTGGGTTTGTGCTCCATTTGCAGCGCCAGTCACCTTCGATGCAAACAGGTACTTACCTGCAAGACCTGGAATAATCTCACCGGTTTCGGCTGAGTATAAGAAGTCAGGCTCTGATTCCAAGAGGAACTTGATGGCAATAGAGGAATCAACTTCTCTTGTCTGGCTAAGTTGAGAAACCGCTTCTAGCGAGAATCCGTACTCGGGAACTCCGGGGGAGAAACCCTCTAGATACTCACCAAGAACAAACTGGGATTTTAGAAACTCGGCAGTTGCCAAGTGTTTAGACTGTGCCCCACCCATGCTCAAAACTAGTAGGACGACCAGCACCGCAATCGTGACTGCAGCTGAAGAGAGTGCAATGATTCTTCGCACCCTTGGGGTTACTTTCTTGTTCATTTGGAACCTTTCGCATTTGGAAGTTAGATGCGAAGGCGGGGCAAAAACACAAGAACCCTTGAAAACATCTCTAACGAAACGTTCAAGGGTTCATCGAGTAAGTTGCTACCCGACTCCACCCGTAGACCTCGACGGTATATTTGGAGCCAATCATTTCCACTTGGGCATTCCGACTTGTTGATAATCAACTCACGGTTGCGGGTCAGCGTCGGATTTTAACCGACTTCCCCCAAAAGGAAACAAAAGCTACAACCCAACTTCGGTTGCGTTATGAATCTAGCAGCAATTCAAATAG
>WLDW01000039.1 GCA_009704605.1 Actinomycetota bacterium | reverse complement strand
TAATACAATGGGGCCATGGCTAAACCCTCAAATTCACGTAACGCCCATAGGGATCGCCATGACCGCGGTATGAGAAGACCGATACTCAGCAAGTTGTTCAAATTTGGCCAAACCAGATCTCACAGTTTTGAGCAATATGTGAACACAGCTATGGAGTATCTAAAAGGTATTTGGGCTGAGGACTTAGAGGGTCTCACCTGGTCAGTCCGATCCGAACCCACTGCTGCTGAGAGCCAAAGTGATATTCCAAGATGGAAAGTTGATCGCGAAGGTAATCACATCACGATTTATCGAATTCCAACTGAGAGATTTGGTTCTCACTCAAGAAAGTCAATGCTGGAAGAAAGACTAAAAGTTGAGCAGCAAGTATTTGAGGCGATTGCCGACTTACTTGATATTGACCCTTGGGATCTAGTTCCCGATTACTACAACCGTTAGCGAAAACGCACCTGAACTGAGTTGCCAAGATTCGTTGGCTGGTAAAGTGCTAACGAAGAAATTTGGCCATTGAGTAGCAGTGCAACAGAAGCAAAGACTCCAGAGTCGCTAGAAACAGAAGCTGCTCCGGTTATTCCTAGCAAGCTAGAGCCCTGAGCTGGAACTGAGACAACTGTTGCAACTCCGGTTTCCAAGCTAGTAACGGTTGCACTCCTTGCCTCATTGATCGGGTTTGCAAACACCAGATAAGAAGCACCATCCGGCGGAATAACCGCAGAGGTCATAATCGCTCGAGCTTCTGTGAGCGGTTCTGATGCTCCTAGCCAAGTGAAATCGATTCGTGGAGTTCCGGCATCGTTACCAATTGCTGCCTTGGCTGTTGCGAAAACAGGTTGGTCTGAAGTGACAAACACCGAGTAGTTACCATCTAGCAGGTCGGTAATTGGAAAATCCCTCACGGTTCCAGGCTCTACGGTTCCGGTAAACACCGCTCCAAAAACCTCGGCGCTAGTTGAAACAATCTGGATTGTTACCTCTGCACCAGTTGGAGCAAAGACTCGGACTGAGTGTCCCGCATCGGCAATACCCTCTGTCACGGCAACTTGGTTGATTGCTTCAGTCCCGCGCACCACAAAGCCTGGAATTACCGATTCCAGCTGGGGTGCAAGAGAAGGATAGACATAATCCACTCCCAAAGACTCGGTTCCGTTCATTACTCGGTGTTGAATCCAGGCCGCTAGCTTGGCGCCCGATGTCTGGACCTGAACAGCCAAGGTTGAAACAGTTGGCGCAAAGCTAGCAATAGATAGCACCGTGGTGGAATTTGCCAAAACAGATATTCCAGAGAGGCCAGCAACTTCTATCTCGCCTAGATCGGAGTAAATAGTTAGATCAGCAGTTGCGTCATTTGGGGTTGGGTTTGTCAAAATCAATAGCGCTTCACGACCAGCAGCTGTTGAGCCACCAACAAGCCAAATGTCGCCACTTGGCTGCTGGCAGCTAGCTGCTGCCAGTCCTCGCATTGAATCGATTGCAACAAGCTGAGTGGTGCTGCCAGTTACCACCATCGATCCTTGCGGCGACCCAACACTCGCTCCGGTGTTTCTAAGTTCGGTGGAGTTTGTGATTTCACCAGCAAAATAAATTCTGCCGGAGCCAAGGGAAGTCACCGCAGGATCTTGGATGGCAATTGGTTTAACCTCGAGTGCTCCGGTTCCCTCGGCGCTGTAGCGAAGGGTTGTTGAACCAGTTCGCTCAAAAACTCCAAGGTCTGTTCCACTAGCACCACCGGTAACAAAAAGTGGGCCTGGGCAAACCAAACTCTGGTCGGCAGGTTTGACATCAAAACTGCCGCTTGCCGAACCTAGGTCAACTGAAAGCCCTACCGGTGGAGCGAACACCAAGGCGCCTGCCAATAGAAGTGATGTTGCTACGAAGGCAATTGCACGAGTAATCATCAGCTTGCCTCCTCGGAGTCAATGAAAATATCGCTGTCTTTGGTTTTGCGCTTTTTCTTGGTTCTTGTAGGAATTGCAAACCAAGCGAACAAGGCAAGTACGGCGAGTTGTCCAAGTTTTAGCAAACCAAAATCAAGCGGGGTAGCTTGGAGTCCGGCAGGAATGTTCTCCACTTTCCACAATTGGCCATAGTCGGTTAGCCCAATGGATTCGAGCTCTCTGGTGGAATCAAGAGCGAGCTGAAGATTTCTATCAACTGGTTTCACAAGAATGTATCCAATGCCAAACTTTTCCAGAGTTGGATAGATCTCTGCTCCGTTAGCAGAGGCCAGGTTAGCTACCAGTTGCCCAAGCTCTTGGTACTCAGGGTTTACTTCTGGGTTCGTGTTGCTGGAAATTTTGTAACCACTTGAGATGTGGTTTAGCTTTACTCCCGCTCCGGTGAAAACTTGAGCAACTAAACCACCTTCACTGGTTGACTCCAGCTGCAGGGTTCTCCAATAACTTCCAGAACTTACATCGGCTTGAATAATTGAAGGCACTATTTGCCCATCGGAGTAAGTCACTTGAGGGGTAACTGTGACCAATTGAAAAGCTGCTGGAAGTAATCCAAGGAGGGTAACGGAGGCAAGCGCGCTAACTCGAAGCACAAAGGAAGTGTCTGCAACATGAGCCACCAGAAGAGTAAGCGCCAAGCCAAATAGACCAAGCAAAGAAGTGGCGTCTATTCCAAGGCTTGAGCCGTTTCCTAAATCAAAATCAATTCCAACTACCAGCCAGCTGGTTGCAAGAGCCAGCAAGGCAATGCCCCACAGGGGCAGGGTGTTTCGAAGCTTCGGAGCTAGCAGTGCTAGTAGAGCAAAAATCAGCGTTGGGACAGTTATAAGTAGTCCCCAGCTAAGGGCATCAAACCCAAAGCCAAAAAAGGCAAGCTTCCAATTAGCTTCCAATCCATCCGGCACGCTCAATCCAGGATCAAGTAGCAAGCTCAGCCAGTTACCCGAAGCGATGCGCTCGATTATTAGTGGCAGGAACCAAGCGATAGCTAGCAAGGTTGTAGAAAGCAGGGGCACAATCTTGCTTGGTCGAACTACCGCCGTAATTGCCACCAGTACTAGCAATACCGCGCCCAGAACCGGCGAGCTGGCGGCAATCATGGCCAGCAAGATGGCAGCTATCCCAACGTGAGTTCGTGGGAAACGAGTGGAGTCCTTGTGACCAATTCTTGCCACTCGAGCCAGCGAATATAAAAGCCAAGGTAGCAAAGCAATTGCAAGTAGCTGCGAGAACTTGGCTTGTGAAACTGCCACCGTAAGCGCTGGCCACAAAGCAAAGCTCAGTGATGAAACTATCCGAACCAAGTTATTTGAGGCAACCAATTCGGAAAGCTTAAAGGCACCCGCAAATGCAATTGGGGTGGCGAGGAACATAAACGAGGTCACAGAAAGTGTCGGTAGGAAAAACAGTGGCGAACTAAGTAGCGTTAGCGCCCAAACCCAAGGATCCGCTGCCCCCACAAAACCCAAGCCAATTGAATGCGAGGTAGCTCCAGCTTGGCCAAATATTTCTAACCAGTTAGAAGAAAGTGGCAATACGCCTGATCCGGAAACAGCCACATTCGTTGGAACCCATGGAAGGTTTAGAGCTAGTAGTCCAAGCGCCCACCAAATCGCACCAGAGGAAATAAAGCCTGAGTTAGGTGTAACTTGCAAAAGTTCGGTTTCACCCATGGCGTGAGTGGCAAGAAGCCTGGTCGAGACTTCTTCATCTTTGGCTTTTTTGTTATCGTTTCTAACTTCTTGCCCAGTTGCCCGCAAGGCCGAAAGAGTTCCGATTTTGGCTGTGGTTGTTTGAGCAATTTTGGATCTGGACGAAAGCACGCTTCCCAAGTTGGTAAAAACCAAAAACGCAGCACCAAGCTCTGGGCCAACTGCATGAGCTTTTGATCTGAGGCCCAAAACCAGGGAGTTGGCTACCGCCACCGGAAATAAAAACAGCCAACCCAGAACAAACAAAGCTGGGTTTGCGTAACTTAGAGCTAGGTGCAGCTCTGCTTGCCTAATCGCAGTTGCTGGGTTGATGCCCAGCCAGCGAAGCGGCCTGGCTCCTTGCATCGACAGCATTTTGTGAGAGATCTTGGCATTTGGTGCAACCGCCACCCTCGAGCCCTGCAGTCTGGCTCGAATAGAAAAGTCAACATCTGCCGCATAGACCGGCGCCTTGGCATCGAACCCGCCAAGGGCCCGGTAAACATCTAGGTTGATTAGTGCCCCGGCGGTTCCAACCGCCATCACGTCCTCGGCATTATCGTGCTGACCCTGGTCGAATTCTCCGCGAACTCGACTGAAGAGTTTCCCGCCTCGGGTGAGGGTAAGTCCAAGCTGTCTGATGATTCTGGGGTTATCCCAATCGACTTGTTTTGGTCCAGCAATTGCAAGCGATGGGCTTAGCTCTACTTCACGAAGTAGGTTTTCTAAAGCTTTAGAGTCAGGAGCGCTGTCGTCGTGCAGAATCCACAAGAACCCTTCTGGGTTGGTGTGCGCTACGGCTTTTTCAATGGCAGCGGAAAATCCAGTTTTTGAATCAAGCTTTAAAACTTCATAGCCTTGGCTCGAAGCTGCAAGTTGTTTGGAAGTGTCAACAATCAAAACTCTTGTGGGTGCTACAGATTGGTTTTTGAGATCTGCTAGAACTCGTTGTAGAAACTGTGGTTGATCGTGAGCTAAAACTATTGCACAAACATTGGCTGTCATGAATTAGCTTTCAGCGCAAAGCGCGAGCTAGGCACGCTTTTTTAGTTTGCGTCTTTCTCTCTCAGACAGTCCGCCCCAAATACCAAATCTTTCATCGTTAGCAAGTGCGTACTCGAGGCACTGAGCCTTTACATCGCAACCGGTGCAAATTCTTTTTGCATCTCTGGTGGATCCTCCCTTTTCAGGAAAGAATGCCTCTGGGTCAGTCTGCGCACATAGTGCATCTGCTTGCCAAGAAAGTGGGTCTTGTTCAAAGTCTGTGTAGGCACCTGAGACACCTAGAAGAAGAGGGTCGATAAACCAGTTATCGGGAACCTGTCCGCGATTTTCCATTTAGTGCTGTTCCGTTCTCTAAGCTGCCAGGCGGTGGAAGCTGGCAAGTACTTTCACTGTTGTAATTACACCGCTGTTATTGGTGTCTTGTCAAGTTGAATTCCACAGCTTTACTGGCCTGTCTGGGTCATTGAGGGCAAGTATCCTTGGAGGATGAGCGTTCTGGTTACTGGTGGTGCAGGCTATATCGGGTCCCACGTGGCGCGGTTGCTAACCGAGTCAGGCACCAAAGTCATTGTGGTCGATGACCTCTCTACCGGCATAGAATCAAGGGTTTCAGGCCTAACCAGCTACCGAATAGACCTGGCTGAACCCTCCGCGGTGGCTGCCTTGGAAGCGCTAATGCGAGAGCACAGCGTGGATTCTGTGATCCATCTAGCTGCCCTGAAGCGAGTTGGCGATTCCGTAGAAAACCCCGAGAAATATTTCAATAAGAACCTTGGAGGCCAGGCCAACCTGCTTCTGGCCATGAAAAGTGCTGGAGTAAAGAAGCTGGTTTTTTCATCCAGCGCAGCAGCCTACGGTATTCCAGACGTTGATCTTGTTTCAGAAGAAGAAGCTGCTTCTCCAATAAACCCTTACGGCCAAACAAAACTCATCGGTGAGTGGATGGCTGCTAACGCCGAAACCGCCTGGGGTCTTAGACACGTAAACCTTCGCTACTTCAATGCCGCAGGAGCCGGGTGGGACGACTTGGCCGACACCCAAGTACTGAACCTGATTCCGATTGTGTTTGAAGCTATAAATAATAAATCCAAGCCAAAGGTCTATGGCTCGGACTACAACACTCCTGACGGAAGTTGCATCCGCGACTACGTTCATGTTCTTGATTTAGCCCAAGCTCACATAAAAGCCCTCGATTATCTAGAACAAGACAAGCGCGAATTCAACACCTTTAATGTTGGAACTGGATTTGGTTCTAGCGTCATTGAGGTTCTGGAGCAGATTCGAGAAACGACAGCAATTAATTTCGAGTATGAAGTTGTCGAAAGACGAGCCGGAGATCCAGCAAGGTTGATTGCGAATGCTTCCAGAATTGAGAAAATCATGGGCTGGAAAGCCAAGAACTCTTTGGTTGAGATAATCGATAGCGCCTGGAAGGCGCTTAGCTAGTCTCCTAAAACAACAAACACTGTTCCGCTGCCGCTCAGGCTCAACTTCTTAGCCCCAGAGGCCAAGACCACCTCAGATTTACTAAGCACTTCGCGCTCGTCCAGGCTGGTGCTAACTGCCACCTCTCCTGCGGTGCAAACTACCATGGCGCTAGCTGGCAGGTCTAAATCGGCAAGTAAGTTCTTTCCCGAAACTTCAGCACGGTAGATGCGAAACTCTGAGCTGTCCACCGGATACTCAATCAAGCCCTCCGCTAGCTTCTTAGGTCTAAGCCTTGGCTCCACAAGTTCGCTGAAATCCGCGATTGCTAGAACTTCTGCGACATCCACGTGCTTGGAAGTTAACCCCGCGCGCACCACGTTGTCAGACGAAGCCATCACCTCAAGCCCAAGTCCAGATAGGTAGGCGTGTACGTTACCAGCAGGTAGGTAGATAGCTTCGCCTGGCTCTAGAGCAACTTCGTTAAGCATCAAGGCAACTAGCGCCCCAGTGTCACCTGGGAATTGCTTAAGTAGTGTCGCAACTAGCTCCCTGGCTTTCGCGGCAACTGGATTGGATTGGGAGCTTTCGACGGTCTGAACAAATCTTTTGGAAAGATCCGAGTTTTCAATCAGTGATTCAAAGATTTTTTCTAGCGGGGCTTCAGAAAGGAGTTCTGTTGCTAAAGAAGCAAACTCGGATTCAGATTTACCAAACTCGGTAAAGACCGTTAGTAGCTCTGTCCGTGGACGAAAGCCACAAAGCGCTCGAAAGCTTGTCAGGGCAATAAGTCCTTCTGGCTTATGAGATGCATCTTTGTAGTTTCTTTTTGGATCACTTATTGGAATTGCCTGTGACTGTTCCAAATCAAATCCAGCTTTGGCCTGATCTAAGTTTGGGTGGACCTGAATTGATAGGG
>WLDW01000038.1 GCA_009704605.1 Actinomycetota bacterium | reverse complement strand
GTTTCGTCTAGCCAGCCTTTTGCAATTGGCTCTAGCTTCGCCTTGTTGGCGTTTCCGTGATGGGCACAAAATAGCAGCTCACCAGTAGCCAGTGACGCACGAATGTAAGCCTGAGCTCCGCAGACGTCGCAGCGGTCAGCTGCACTTAGCACTTCACTTGGGTTCTGGTCCTGTGTTTCTAATGGCTGCATATGTGTTGTTTCCCTTCTGGCTCCTATTTGAGCACACCAATCACTTGCTTTCGTTCAAATTGACCCATATTTCGCTAACTGCGAAGTTATTTCCCGACTTCGGGTGTTTGGATGCGCTCTAGGGCTTGGCCGAGATTAGCATTTCAGAGTGGCAACCGAAGACTATTCAGCTAGACACCTCTCCGTCCTTGAAGGACTAGAGGCCGTTCGGAAGCGCCCTGGTATGTACATCGGTTCAACCGATGGCCGCGGATTGATGCACTGCCTCTGGGAGATCATCGATAACAGCGTGGATGAGGCGCTTGCTGGTCACGGCAAGCACGTCACTATAGAACTCAATAAAGACGGCAGCGTGACCGTAGAAGATGACGGCCGCGGTGTGCCTGTTGATATTGAGCCAAAAACGGGACTGTCTGGTGTCGAGGTTGTTTTCACCAAGCTGCACGCTGGTGGAAAATTTGGCAGCGGATCCTATGCAGCCTCCGGTGGCTTGCACGGTGTTGGTGCTTCTGTTGTCAACGCTTTGTCCGAGCGATTGGATGTTGAAGTTGATCGAAACGGTCAAACCTACGCCATGTCGTTCCATCGCGGAGAACCAGGGGTTTTCGACGACAAGAAATCCATTTCTCCGCAAAGCCCTTTCAAGGCATTCGCTAAGAAAAGCGAACTTAAGATTCTTGGCAAAGTTGCCAAGAACAAAACCGGCACCAGGGTCAGGTACTGGCCAGACCCTCAGATTTTCGTAAAAGAGACCGCGTTCGATCTCAAAGACCTTGAAGACAGAGCAAGGCAGACCGCCTTCTTGGTTCCTGGATTAGTTCTCTCCGTCGTGGACAAAAGAACCGGGAAGCCCACCAAGCAGCAATTCAAATTTGATGGCGGTATTTCCGAGTTCGTTGACTACCTTGCACCAGATGCTGCCCTTACGGCTATTTGGAGACTCAGGGGAGAAACCGAGTTCACCGAGACTGTTCCAGTCCTAGACAAAAAAGGCAACATGGTTTCCACCGAAGTCACTAGAAAGTGCGAGGTGGACATAGCTCTTCGCTGGGGAACAGGCTACGAAACCAGCTTCCGATCCTTTGTGAACGTAATTGCAACACCTAAGGGCGGAACCCACGTAACTGGCTTCGAGCAGGGAGCTGTTAAAGCAATTCGCGCTGAAATCGAAGCAAATTCTAGAAAGCTAAAGCTTGGAAACGACAAGGTTGAAAAAGAAGACATACTGGCAGGCCTCACAGCTGTTGTTGCGGTCCGCCTTGCAGAGCCACAGTTCGAAGGACAGACCAAGGAGATTCTTGGAACACCGGCAGTAAAAAACATTGTTGCCGCAATTGTTGCCAAGAGGCTAAACGAGCGATTCTCATCCGGCAAACGTGATGATAAGACCCAGTGTGCTTTGGTTTTAGAAAAGATTGTTGCTGAAACAAAATCGAGAGTGTCGGCACGAACTCATAAGGAAACGCAGCGCAGGAAGAATGCTCTCGAGAGCTCATCATTGCCAAGCAAGCTAGTCGATTGCAGAACTTCGGAAACTGAAGTTTCAGAACTGTTCATTGTCGAGGGAGATTCAGCTCTTGGAACTGCAAAGCTTGCACGTAACAGCGAATACCAAGCTCTTTTACCTATTCGTGGAAAGATTCTTAATGTCCAAAAGGCTTCGGTTGCGGACATGCTTTCAAACACAGAGTGCGCCTCAATCATCCAAGTATTAGGCGCAGGTTCTGGACGTAGCTTTGAGCTTCCTTCGGCACGCTACGGCAAAGTGATTCTGATGAGCGATGCTGATGTCGATGGTGCTCACATTAGAACCTTGTTACTAACTCTCTTCTTTAGATATATGAGGCCCCTGGTGGAAGCTGGAAGAGTTTATGCAGCAGTCCCACCGCTTCATCGAGTGACGGTCATTAATGCCGGCTCCAAAGCCAACGAACACATCTATACCTATTCGCAAGCAGAGCTTGAAAAGTTACTTGCCAAGCTAAAGACCGCGAAGAAAAGTTACCAAGAGCCAATTCAGCGCTATAAGGGACTGGGAGAGATGGACGCGGAGCAGTTAGCCGAGACAACCATGGACCGATCAAAGCGTGCGCTTAGAAGAGTTACCGTAAAAGACGCTGCGGCGGCTGAAAAGATGTTCGAGCTATTGATGGGCAACGAGGTCGGTCCAAGAAGAGACTTCATTATCGACTCAGCGGATACGCTCGAGCGCGAACGAATCGACGCTTAGGCTAAGCCGATAAAACCAATCGCAGGAGCTGCATCTCCAGATGTGTCGCGCTTTTGGACCTCGTACTCAATACCGATTGCCTTACCTTTGGCATCTAGTAATTGGAAACTTTCTGGCCCCGCATAAGCCAAAGCGATCTGGTCTCTAGCCTTGGTGAACTTATGAGCCCTCATGCCTCCGGTGGCTCGGCCTTTCTTCGGGAATTCGTCAATCTTGCTTACTTTTAGTGCTCCGGGATCAGTGCCGGGAAGTGCTTTTGAACTGTTTGCTATTGTGAGCACGATGTTCTTGGTTTTTGCTTTCAAGACCCCAAAGAAGACAACTTCGGATTCGGTCTTGATTCCAGCCATTCCGGCTCCATTTCTACCCTGAGGGCGAACGGTCTTGGCATCAAATCGAAGCAGTTGCGCGTCTTGGGTTATAAAAACTAGCTCATCATTTTCTTCCGAAAGCGCAGCCCCCACAACTTTGTCTCCAGCTTTGAGGTTTATGCACTCAAAGTCAGATTTTTGTGGGAAGTCTGGAAGCACTCGCTTAACTGTCCCGTTTTTCGTTCCAAGAGCGACGATGCTCTTTTCGTCCACCGGAATAACGGCAACAACTTTCTCCTTCTTGCCCAGGCCAAGAAACTCGGCGGCAAGTGGACCGGGGTTTTGAGCACCGTAGTCACCGACCGGGATGTCTCCGATGTGAGTTCTGAGCATTCGACCTAAATCTGTTATGAATACAACATCTGATCTCGTGGTCGATGAGAACCAGTTCCGGTAGCCAACTTTTCTTGAAGCTGGGGGTTCGGCTGACTCAGATCGGAACACGCGCCCATTTGAAGTAAGGGTGATGGCTGTGGGGGAGTCGGTTAATTGTGCTGAGACTTGCTCTTTGCCACTTGAGACCGGTGCAGTTGTTTCTTCGGCTTGGATTGATGTCCTGCGGTCATCACCGTAGTTGTCGGCCACTTCTTGCAGCTCTGTAACAACTAGTTCTTTCAAGATCTTGTCGGAAGACAGAATCTTCTCAAGTTCTTCGATTTCCTTCTTGAGCTGCTTTTTCTCGTTGTCTAGTTCTAGCTTCGAGAACTTAGTGAGCCTTCTTAGTCGAAGCTCCAAAATGTATTCAGCTTGAATGTCAGAGAGCTTGAATTTCTTCATGAGCTTTGTTTTAGCTTCTTGAACCTCTTCCGAAGCCCTGATGATCTTGATGACCTCGTCGATTGCAACAATTGCAAGGAGCATTCCCTCGACTAGGTGCAGTCTTGCCTGACGCTTACCCAAGCGGTTTTGACTGCGACGTTTGGTGACAACCACTCGGTGAGCTAGATACACACCCAACAGGTCTCGAAGCCCAAGGGTTTGCGGTTGCCCATCAACGAGAGCAACGTTGTTGATTCCGAAGCTGTCTTCCATTGGGGTGTAGCGGAAGAGAAGATCAAGAACAACTTGGGGGTCAAAGCCAGTTTTTAGTTCAATAATTAGCTTGAGTCCGTTGCTTCGATCGGTCAAGTCGATTACGTCTGAAATGCCCTGCAATTTCTTGCTGTTGACACCTTCTTTGATCTTCTCAATGACTTTTTCTGGGCCAATCAGGTAAGGAAGTTCGGTTACGACCAACCCCATCCTTCTTGGAGCAACGCTCTCAACCGCAACTCGAGCCCGCGTCTTGAATGAGCCGCGACCGGTTTCGTAGGCTTCGGCGATTCCCTCTCCGGCGATGATGATTCCACCGTTTGGAAAATCTGGCGCAGGAACGATCTTCATTAGATCCTGGAGCGTACTTTTTGGATTCTTCAGAAGGTGAATTGCCGCTTTGATTACTTCACGCATGTTGTGAGGTGGCATGTTTGTTGCCATACCTACGGCAATTCCAGATGCACCGTTGACCAAAAGGTTTGGAAAAGCAGCGGGTAAAACTTCTGGCTCTGAAAGCTGAGCGTCATAGTTGGGCTTGAAGTCAACGACATCCTCGTTCAACCCCTCGTTCATCATTAGCGCGGCAGCTGAAAGCCTCACCTCGGTGTATCTGGCGGCTGCCGGACCATCGTCCAAGCTTCCGAAGTTTCCGTGGCCGTCAATTAACGGTGCGCGCAGAGAGAACGGCTGCGCCATTCGAACTAGTGCATCGTAAATAGCACTGTCTCCGTGGGGGTGGAGCTTACCCATTACCTCGCCGGTAACTCGAGCAGATTTGACGTGCCCCTTGTCTGGGCGAAGACCCATCTCACCCATTTGGTAAACGATGCGGCGGTGAACCGGCTTTAGCCCATCCCTGGCGTCGGGCAGCGCTCTTGAGTAGATAACGGAATACGAATACTCAAGAAAAGAATCCTGCATCTCCTTAGATAGGTCGATGTCGAAGATACGCTCTGGAACTACTTCAATGGGATCTTTGGCCATGGTCTTCCTGTTGCTGTGGCAAACTTAGCTTCGATGCTACCTTCTGTTCCCAAATCACTCGGGAGGCTTTCCGACGCCTACCTAAGCGCTTATCTCGCGCTCAGCTCATCCGATAATCCGCTAAAGCTCGCTCAGAAGAAGAGTTACCTGGTGATTCTGGTAGATGGTCTTGGCACCGCAAACATTAAAAGCGCTGCCGGCCACGCAGGATTTCTCAATCAAAAGCTCGTGTCAGCTAAGTCTTTGTTCTCCGGGTTTCCTGCAACAACTAGTTCCAGCCTTACATCGCTAGCAACAGGTGCAGCTAATGGCAGCCACGCTGTGCTGGGACACCGAGTTTATGACCGCGCTAAAAGTCGGAACATCAACTTTCTAAACGATCTTGGTTCGGGTCTTGATCCACGTGAGTATCAAGACCTCGAGACAATCTCTGAGCAAGCTGCAAAAAATGGGTTGGTGATATCAACCATTGGCCCTTCAGAGTATGACAAGTCTGGGTTCACTATGGCCAGCATGCCAAACGCTATGTACATTCCAGCCCTTAGTTTTCAAGATCGTTTCACGGCTGCCAAAAAGGCACTTAGTGTTCCAAATAGCTTGACGTATCTTTACTTTCCCGAACTCGATCAGTTCGCGCATCGCTATGGTTCTAACTCAAAGCAGTGGCTAAACACTATTGAAGAGTTGGATGCCGAACTGAATAAGTTTGCTCGATCAATCCCGTCAACTGCAGGGGTTATTCTCACCGCAGATCATGGAGTAATTGATGTTGAACCAGCAAGGCATATTTACCTTGATGAGTATGAATGTTTCAGTGATCTTGAGCAAATTGGGGGAGACCCACGAGTTAGTTTTCTGTACTTTCAAGAGGGAACTGATTTAGCTACCAAACTCGGAGAAATTGCCGAGGCTATCGGAAACATTTGCGAGGTTGTGACGATTGCTGATTTGATAGCCGCTGGTTGGCTTTCGAACTTGTCTGAGCAAGCCAAACGCGTGGCTCCGGATCTGGTGCTACTTCCTAAGGCGGATAGGGTGGCCTACCACCGAGGGTTTGCAAAAGCTAGATCATTGTTGATGATCGGACAGCACGGAGGTATGACTCAGGCCGAGTGGGAAGTTCCGCTTATCGTTTTTTAGTCTTCGGTTTTTGTTCCAAAGACGATTTCGTCCCAGCTAGGAATAGAGGCCCTACCCTTTTTTGGTGCAGGAGGATTATCCGCAACAACAATTTCTGGTTCCTGGCTTATATCTTCGTCAGCGAAGCCCGGCTGCTCGTCGAGGTCAGGGACAACAGACAAGAATTCGGTGTGCGGAGTTTCTTCCTGGTCTTCTAGAAGCTCTCGCTCGTTGCGCTTTTTCCGAAGTGCCTCCAAAAGATCTGCCGTATCGGAAATTGGAGCCGCGGTCGGAGTTGGTGCAGTGAACTGGCTCGCTGGCTTAGGAGGTTCTCGGACAATTTCTACGGTGTCTGCAAGATTTGATGTGAAATCGGATATCGGAGTGCTTACAGGACGCAACCTTGGAGCAGGTGCGGCAATTTTGTCACCGGAGGATAAAGATATGGCGGATGCGTTTTCGGGAATTAGCGCCAGCCGCTTCGGGTCATAGAGCCATGTCGCTTTGTTTTGCTTGCCCTCAAGCTCAAACTCGCAATAGATGAAGAAGCCATGCTCGGGGGCTTTCATGGCTGACCATTTTTCGATTCCCGCGCCACTGGCAGCAAGTCGTGCCTTGATGATTTCGCCAAACTCTCTGGTGGCTGGGTTATTGAAGCGGTCCCCAGGAACCTCAAGCCGAACAGTCAAGGCGTTCAAAACTGCGTGATTTAGCTCATCTAGGACCGGTTGCGCGAATTTCATTACATAGTCAACTGGTGCGCCGCTGGCTTGGACTATTTCCTCAATGCTTCGGCCAACCCTTATTTCTTCTTGGATTTCCCTTGGGCTCAGCCGAGGCTCATCGAGCATTCGCGGGGCTTCGTTTCTAATCGCACTTCTTACTGATTGATCCAGCAGTAGGCGAAACCTTTGGCCCTCGGAGTCTTCCAGCAATAGAAAGTCACCATCTGAACCTAAAAACTTGATGTCTTTCATGTCGGGTTATCTCCTGCCTATGAGTTTGCCAGCAAGCTTCATGACTGAGCGCAAAAACACGGCATTTTCTAAGGAAATTCACGCTGTGTCAGTTTGCTATTGGGGGGTATTTGTTAGACACTACTAGCGCCTAAAGAACAAACGAAAGGGCCACCCATGGCTACCGACTACGACGCTCCT
>WLDW01000037.1 GCA_009704605.1 Actinomycetota bacterium | reverse complement strand
CCTGGTGATGTTTATGCAACTAGGCGTCAGGGTCCGGTACTTCAGCAGCTCGAAGACTTTTCGCAACCGGATGTTTCCGTCAATGATGCCTTCCGCCCGGTTTCTAAATTCTTTGACCGCATCACAAGGCCTGAGCAGTTGCTTTATTCCCTTCCTCAAGCTTTTAGAGTTTTGGCGAACCCCTCAGAAACCGGAGCAGTAGTTATTGCCCTGCCACAAGATATTCAGTCGCACTCTTTTGATTTCCCGCGATCATTCTTTGAACCAAAAGAGTGGAAGATTCGCAGGCCGTTACCAGACCCAACAGATATCCAGTCAATAGCTAAAGCTATATCGGGCTCTAAGAAACCATTGGTGATTTCCGGAGGCGGGGTAATTTACTCTGGCGCAACTACGGCACTAGAAGCCCTAGCCAATCAAACCGGCATTCCCGTTTCTGAAACCTTTGGCGGAAAAGGGTCTATTCAAAACCCTGGTTCTTGGCACCTCGGTGGCATAGGCCTCGAAGGAACACCTGCGACCAACAAGTTAGTGATGCAGGCAGATCTGATAATTCATATCGGTACCAGATTGACTGACTTTGCTACGGCCTCTCAGTCAATATTCCAAAACCCAAAGGTGCGCTTTGTTTCAATAAACGTCACCGAGGGTGATGCAATAAAGCAAGGCGCCACGGCAGTAGTAGCTGACGCAAAGCTCTCCCTTGAGGCTCTAGCATCCGCGCTGAAGGGATTCCAGATTGAGCCAGCATGGCGCGATGAGATAACAACTCAAATGACTGGCTGGAATACCTTGCGAGCTGAGTCAATTGACCCTGGCAAGCTATTTGATAAGTCTGACCTGGATGTCCGAACAAATACTGATGCAGTTTTGACTCAGGGTCAGCTAATTGGGGTCTTGCAAGAAAAAGCACAAAATGGCGACATTTTGATAGCAGCAGCTGGTGGACCCCCAGGAGATATTCAAAAGGTGTGGGACGCTACCGACGGTCGCTTTGCACACTTGGAATTTGGCTTTAGCTGCATGGGATATGAGATTCCTGCCGCAATTGGAGTGAGATTAGCTAATCCAGACAAGAAGAACCGAGTGGTTTCTCTTGTTGGCGATGGAACTTTCGTGATGGCTCCAACAGAAATCGTCTCAGCCGCCCAAGAGAATCTCGATCTCACAATCGTGGTTTCAGAAAACCGTGGTTATCAGGTAATTAGACGTCTGCAGATGTGGCGGGTGGGTCACCACTTTGGAAATGAATTCCGCTACCGCGAAGAAGGACCCATTTTGACCGAGTCCGCCGGCACTAAAGACGCACCTCGTCTTGAGGGCAACTACCTAGAAATTGACATCGTCTCGATGGCAAAGGGTATGGGTGCCAAGACCTATCGACCAGTTACGGCCGATGAGTTCAGAAAAGTCTTAGACGAAACCAGAACTACCTCCGGGCCTGTAGTAATAGTTGTTCCAACGATCCCTCACGTTAGCCTGCCAGGTGCTGGACTTTGGTGGGATGTTGCTCCCGCGGAAGTATCAGACCAGCCCTGGCTCACCGCGGCACGAGCCGAATACAACGCTGGATTGGGGACTCAAAGATGGCACGGCTAAAAGCGCCCGAACTTCAAAGGCAACTGCGTGCCAGCCTCCAAGCGGGAAGGAGCCTCGGCACTTTCATCGGTATTCCCAGCACCATTTCTTATGAGTTGGCTGCGCTGGCTGGTTTTGACTGGGTCATTTCCGATCTTGAACATGGCGAGAATGAATTTTCTGATTTGGCCAGGGCGGTAGTGGCATTTGATGGTCCAGTCGTTGCTCGGGTTAGCTCACCTTCGGCAGAGAATATTTCTCGCGCCCTGGATAGGGGTGCAGCCGGAATTATGATTCCGAGAATTTCTTCATTTGAGGATTTAGATAGCGCGCTAACTGCTTTGGATTACCCTCCCAAAGGCTCCAGAGGCGTTGCCAGCTATAACCGGAGCGCGTCTTGGGGTGCTGACCAAAAGGCTCTCGTGGAAGCAGATCCAGTTTCCATAGTCCAGGTAGAGACCCGCTTCGCCGTTAATGAAATTGCTGAAGTGGTAAAAAACAAGAGAGTCGACGCACTTTTCATTGGGCCATTGGATCTTTCTTACTCGCTTGGTGTGCCAAGAGATTACAGTTCTGAAGTGTTTCAATCGGCCATTGCCTCGGTTCTTGAAAATTGCAGAAGTGCCAAAAAGCCATTAGGAATACTAGCCACATCAGCCCAGGATGCTAAAGCTTATGAGAAGCAAGGTTTTGATTTTCTTTCTCTGGGATCGGATTCAACTTCGTTGCTTCAGGCGTTCAAGTCTCAAATAGAAGCTATTCGAAACAACTAGCTATGCATACTCTCTTGGCTTCTTCTGGAATTCGAAATGGCTGAAGTTGTAATAGTCGGTCTTGGACCAGTGCCTGCCAAGCAAACGCAAGAATTACTGGGATCTGAATTCACTTTCGTTGCTGAACCAACTCCTCAAGATCTTTTAAGAGCTGACGGCGCGATTGTTCGCGCAGAGTTTTACCTCGATAAAACTGCAATTGAATCAATGCCGAAACTAAAGATAGCCGTGCGGACAGGTGTGGGGGTTGACAGGGTAGATCTGGAATCAGCAACCGACAGAGGTGTTTCGATTGCTATAACCCCCGGAGCAAACACCAACGCCGTTGCTGAAGGGGCATTAGCCATGATGCTTTCGCTTTCCAAGAAACTCTCCCCGCTAACCGAATTAGTAAGAAAAGATCAATGGACCAGCCGTGACGGCATTGTCCCAGGCGACCTGGAAGGCTCAACCCTTGGCCTTGTTGGGTTCGGACGCATCGGATCCAGAGTTGCCCAACTGGCGCAAGCTTTTGGGATGCGGGTATTAGCTTTTGATCCAGTTGCCGATGTCCCAGAAAACTTGAGAGCTGAATCCATGGATGCCCTGTTGTCAGAGTCCAATATTGTTTCGGTTCACGTTCCTCTAAACGAGAAAACTCGGAATTTGATTTCCAAGAGGGAAATTGAGCTCATGCCTCAGGGTTCCATAATCATCAATGTCGCTCGAGGCGGTGTGGTGAACCTAGACGCCGCCCACGAAGCTCTTAATTCTGGGAAACTTTCAGGGCTAGGTCTAGATTCTTTTGATCCCGAGCCTGCGGTATTTCACGAGTGCTTCAATCACCCAAACGTAGCTCTTACTCCTCACGTGATGGGCCTAAGCCAGCGTGCCAGGCAGCAAACATTTGCCGCCGCCGCCCAGGCAATAAAGGATTTTTTCAATCAAACAGGAAGTGTTGAGATTGTAAATCAACCGCGAGGAGAAAACTAAATGCAGGTAAAAATCGCTGGTGCACCAATTAGCTGGGGAGTTTGCGAGGTTCCTGGGTGGGGATACCAAATGTCACCGGAAAGAGTGTTAGCAGAGATGAGCAGTCTCGGGCTGACTGCTACCGAATTTGGTCCTGATGGGTTTTTACCGACGGACCCTCTTCAAAAAGCCGAGTTTCTATCGCATCACAAGATAAGAGCCATCGGTGGCTTTTATCCGATACTGCTTCATGATCCAACTAACGATCCAATACCTGCCGTGACAGCTGAGTTAGATTCCTATGAGGCAGCCGGCGCCGAGGTGCTCGTCCTAGCCGCTTCAACTGGAGTTGATGGCTACGACGCAACCAAGCCAGTCTTGACACCCTCGCAGTGGGCAACTTTGTTCGAGAACTTATCTAAAGTTTCCGATCTTGCAAAACAGCGTGGCGTAAAGGCGGTAGTACATCCTCACGTTGGAACACTAATTGAAACCCGCGAGGATATAGAGCAGGTGTTGGCTGGAACAACGATTGGGTTTTGTCTAGACACCGGACACATGTTGATTGGCGGAACGGACCCAGTACAGTTTTCGAAAGACCACTCAGATCGAATCCAGCATTCACACCTCAAGGATGTAAATCTTCAAGTTGCAGAAAAGGTGAGATCCGGGCAGCTTTCTTATTACGAGGCTGTAAAGCAGGGTTTGTATACCCCTCTTGGCCAAGGAGATGTCGATGTTAGATCGATTATCAAGAACCTGATGGCAGCAAATTACCAGGGTTGGTTCACTCTCGAGCAAGATAACGTGGTCGATTCAGACCCTGATGCCGGCTCTGGCCCAGTCAGTGACGCAAGCCAGAGTGTTCAGTTCATAAACAAGGTGGCTAGCGAGTTCGCTAATTGAACCTTAAATACCAAACGGCCACCAACTAAAAGCCGGCAGCCGTTTGGTTAGAAGTTACTTACCTTTTACCTGAGAGATCTCGTGGGTTAGGGCTTCAAGCTCTGCTCCACCAGCCATGGCCATGGTCAATTCGTCCAGCTTTACATTCTTGCGCTGGAACTCGTTGATCATCTTTCCTCGGTTGAGAAGGTAGAAGCGGTCTCCAACCAAGAAAGCATGGTGTGGGTTGTGAGTAATGAATACAACTGCAACACCTCGTTCCTTGGCTGATAGAACATACTTCAAAACGATTCCTGACTGACGAACTCCAAGTGCGGAGGTCGGCTCATCAAGAATTAGCACCTTGGCACCGAAGTAAACAGCGCGGGCAATAGCTACAGCCTGACGCTCTCCTCCGGATAGGGTTCCAATTGGCTGGTCGGTGTCTCGAAGGTCGATGCCCATCTCAAGAAGCTGCTGCTTTGAAAGCGCCTTCATCTTCTTGATGTTCAGCATCCGGAATGGACCCCAGCCTATGGTGATCTCGTTACCGAGGAAGAAGTTTCGCCATACCGACATCATCGGAATGGTTGCTAGGTCCTGGTAAACAGTTGCAATACCTTTGGCAATGGCCTCTCTTGGGGAATCAAAGTCAACTGGTTGACCGTCCATCAAGAACTCACCGGCTGTTGGTTTATGAACACCCGAGAGTGTCTTGATAAGAGTTGACTTACCCGCACCGTTGTCACCAAGTACGCAGGTAACACTTCCCGAAGTAACCTCCATGCTCACTTCGGTCATAGCGATTACGCTTCCGAACTGCTTGGTGACGTTTTTTAGCTCTAGAGCTACGGTCATTTCTTTCGTCCCTTCATTGCTCTTTTTCCTACGAAGGTATTAATCAATACGGCTGTGAACAAGATCAGGCCTAGGAAGGTGAATGTCCAGTCTGAGTCCCAAAGTGCGTAAGGGATACCGATGTAGGCCATTCCCATAATGACTGCGCCCAGAGAGGCTCCAATGGCTGAACCCATACCACCGGTAAGTAGTGTTCCGCCTACCGCTGCGGCGATGATGTAGAAAAACTCAACTCCAACACCTTGTCCAGCCTGCATACCCTTTAGGCGAAGTACGAACATGATGCCTACGAAAGCTGCCGCCATTGAAGTCATAACGAACAAAATAATTTTGGTTCTAATAACAGGCACTCCAGCATTACGGGCAGCGTTAGCATCGCCACCGGATGCAAAAATCCAGTTACCAAACTTGGTTCTAGTCAAAATCCAGGTAGCCAAGATGGTGAAGAAGATCCACCAGAGGATCGAAATCTGAAAGCTTGCTCCGGCAAACTCAATCTTGCTGGCAAGCAACGCTGCAGCCTGATCGTAGTTAGCTGTCTCCTCGGTAAGGCTCACCCGAACGGTTCCAGTGAACTGCTTGGTAACTGCCAGGTTCGCTCCACGAAGAACAAAGAATGTAGCCAGAGTGACAATGAAAGATGGAAGCCCAGTTGTCACTACCAGCCAGCCGTTAAGGAGCCCTACGCCTGCAGCAAAAAGCAATACCAGGAAAATCGAAGTCCAAAGATCTAGTCCAAGTTCAGTCACTAACACTCCAGTTAGCAGACCTGTAGTTCCAACCATTACTCCAGTGGAAAGGTCAAACTCGCCACCGATCATTAGGAGGGCTACGAACACAGCAACAATTCCAATTGGAGCTGCAATGTCGGTCCAGCCGGCAATACCGCCAGGTTGGCCAAAGTTTCCGGTTGTGTCAACCGATGAGAACAACAAGAAGATCGCCAGCGCACCCATCAGGGCGCCAAATTCTGGCCGTCTTAGAAGAGTTGTTATTGGGGAAGTTTTTTGAACGCGTTCGTCTTTGACTGCGTTTGCCATGAATGGATCCTCAGTTTCCTAATTTGTTTCATTTAGAAAACAGGTGGGCTAGAAAATCTTCTAGCCCACCTGCCTTGTGTTTCTATGATACGACTAGCGAGTACCTGCTGCTACCAGTGCCTTAACAGTCGCGACGTTTGTTGAGTCAACAAAGCCAGGACCGGTGTACATAGGTAGACCTCCACCAAGGGTGTGACCGTTGGTTAGGTTTAGGTATAGCAAGGCAACCGATAGGTAACCCTGTGCGTACTGCTGCTGGTCAATTGCGAAAGCAATTGTTCCGGCCTCAATAGCATCTAGAGCCTCAGCTGACATGTCAACTGTACCGATGTACATTTCTACACCTAGGTCAGTAACTGCTGGAAGAACTGCCTTTGCTGCGATGTCAGCGTTCAATGCGAACACGCCATCGTAGGTTGGGTCAGCTTCCAAAGCAGCCTTGATCTTTGCAGATGCAGCTGTAAGGTCAGCAAGACCGCCATCTAGGTTGAAGTTAACAACTTCACCATCGAATGTGTCTGCTGCTCCTGCACAACGCTCTTCAAGACCAACGTTTGCAGCTTCCTGTAGAGGACAAAGAATCTTTGTCAAACCAGCTTCGTTGAAACGAAGACCAGCTTCTTGACCAGCGATGAACTCATCCTGACCAACATGTGTGATTGCACCAAGCTCCTTGAACACTGCGGATCCAGAGTTCATGGTTACTGTAGGAATGCCAGCGGCAGCTGCTGCCAACATTGCGTCCTTGATTGCACCTGGGTCTGGAGCTGAAGCTGCGATTGCGTCACAGCCACCTGCGATACCAGCTTCAATTGTCTGAGCCTGCTTTGCAGAGTCGTTTGTTGAGCCCTGGTAGTCAACTGTGACACCTAGGTCAACACCTGCCTGCTCAGCACCCTTTTGTGCTACAGTCCAGAATCCTCCACCGTCACCGTGTGTGTAAACACAGATCTTGAAGTCGCTTGCTGGTGCTGCTGTTTCTTCTTCTGCTGCGGTTGTTGCACATCCGGTTAGTACTAACGCGGAAACGGCAACAAGAGCAGCTAGCTTCTTGATGTTCATAGAGATAACCTCTCGTTTTCATTTAAATGGTCGGAAAGACCCGACTG
>WLDW01000036.1 GCA_009704605.1 Actinomycetota bacterium | reverse complement strand
TTGGACATAGGGCCTAGCTCAACACTCCGAGAAGCACTTCGCCTGTTCTTAGCTTCGGCGGGCAAGGACAGTTACTTCGCGATACATGCCTATCTCGACCGTAGTCGAGATTTTGCATATGAGAAACTTCGAGACGTGATTGCGGGCATTTCAGCTAGACCAACGACTTTTGGTTGGGGTCCTAGGTTTCTTCACTCCACCGGTCAGTACCACAAGGGAGGTCCCTCTCAAGGAGTTTTCTTGCAGCTTATCGGCAATGAGGAAAAGGAAGTTCCGGTTCCTGGACGGGATTTTGGTTTTGCTGAACTTATGAACTCCCAAGCAGTTGGAGATGCGAACGTCTTGTCGTCAGCGGGAAGGCCAGTTCTAACTCTCCGCTTCGCTGATAAAGAAAACGTCCTGGCTCTGATCCAAGAGCTAATTGAGGCGAACTAATCTTTGGGGATTATTTCTTCTTAGCGACCTTTGATGCGCTCTTTTTAACAACACTCTTCTTTGCCGTTGACTTTGCCTTCGGTGCTGCTTTAGCGGTTTTTCTAACAACCTTGGCTGGTGCTGACTTCTTTGCGGAAGGTTTCTTTGCAACTGGCTTCTTGGCAACAGGCTTGGCAGGTTTCTTTGCCACAGCCTTTACTACCTTGGCGGGCTTAACCGGTTTGACGGGTTTGACGGCCTTTGCTGCTTTAGCTTTTTCAGCAGCCATCTTTGCTGCCATAGCTTTGGCCGCTGCTGTTCGGGCAGCTTCTTCCTTGAGCTGCTTCTTTGCAGCTTCGGCAAGTTTCGCTCTGCGGTCTTTGATGGAAGACAGTGCCTCGTCAAGAAGTGCCTTTGCCTCATCTGAGGTTCGGCGTTCTTTGACGTAAGCCAGATGAGTTTTGTATGGTTCGTGCTTCAAGATCTCTGGCGGGTTCTTTTTATCCTGACCAGCAGGAAGGCCACAGTTGGGGCAATCAATCATGTCTGGTATTTCAGCTGGGTCCACATGGGCTGCGAACTGGGGACTCTGAGTGTGTCCGTTGATGCAGTAGTAGTGACGCTCAATTCTTTCGGACTTGAATCCGCGGTATTGTTCCCCCATTGGACCGGCGCCAACACGCGAGCCTCTTATTGCTGATCCTCCGCTTGACAAAATTCCCCCTAGAACCCAAACCTGGTGAACAGACCAAGTGCAATGACTGAACCAACCCAAACAAGGCCCAAGATGATGGTGATGCGATTCAGGTTTCTCTCAGCAACTCCAGAAGATGACACGTTAGTAGTGACTCCCCCGCCGAACATGTCTGAAAGTCCGCCACCTCTGCCTTTGTGGAGCAAAATCATGAGGATAAGCAGCAAGCTGGTGATTGCTAGAAGCACCTGAAGCGCGATTTGGATTGCAGCCATGGATTTACCTGTTCTTTATAAGTACTAGAAGATTATAAGCTGACATGCTTCTGGAAGCGGCAAATACCAGTGAACTCATCAACCACCAGGCTTGCTCCCCCAACCAAAACCCCGTCAACCTCTGGGGATGCAAGGAATCCAGCGACATTGGCGCTCTTTACAGATCCGCCGTACAAAATTCTGGTCTGCTCTGCGGTCTCGGCAGAGACCAGCTCACCGATGGTTTGGCGCAGTTTCTTTGCGACCTCTGCGGCCTGTTCGCTCGTGGCAACCTTCCCGGTGCCAATAGCCCAAACCGGTTCATATGCGACTACGAAATCACCAATGTCCTTGTGACCTTCGAGAGCCTTGGTCAATTGCCTAACTGGAACTGCAGCTGCGCCTTCCGCTTCCAATTCTTCAAGCGTCTCTCCAACGCAGATAACCGGAACGAGCTTGTTCTTGAAGCATGCTGCTACCTTGTCGCGCACTAGCTCATCATCTTCGTTGTGATGCTGGCGTCTTTCCGAGTGGCCGATCAGCACGTACTCGACATTTAGCTTCTTGAGAAATGCGCCAGCAACCTCGCCTGTGTATGCACCGGATTCATGCTTCGAAACATCCTGGGCACCGAGACGAAGTTGCAGCTTGTCAGCATCCAAGAGTGTCTGGACTGTTCGCAGATCAGTAAATGGTGGAAAAACGGCAACTTCGACCTTCTCGTAGTCGTGATCAACATCTTTTAGAGTCCAGGCGATTTTTTGAACTAGGGCAATAGCCTGCTGGTGGTCGAGGTTCATCTTCCAGTTGCCAGCAATCAGCGGCTTACGATCGCTCATGCGAGCACCTCCAGTCCGGGAAGGGATTTTCCTTCCAAATACTCAAGACTAGCTCCACCACCGGTTGAGATGTGTCCAAACGCACGGTCTTCGAATCCAAGAGCCCTAACTGCGGCAGCCGAATCGCCGCCTCCAACCACTCCAAGACCCTGAACCTTTGTGAGGGCCTCGGCAACAGATCTGGTCCCTTTGCTGAAGCTTGCAAACTCGAAAACTCCCATTGGGCCGTTCCAAAAACAAAGTTTTGAAGTAGAAATGATGTCTGCGAAAACACCCGCTGATACCGGACCAATGTCAAGCCCGATTCCGCTAGCACCGAACGAGGTTTGCTCTAGTTCGTCCACTTGAGCTTCTAAATGCTCTGCATCCGCAGAAAATGTACTTGCCATAACGATGTCAGTTGGTAGCACGATGTTCACACCGAGTGACTTGGCCTGCTCTAGATAACCCTTGACGGTGTCTATTTGCGACTCTTCGAGCAAGCTCTTTCCGACTTTGTGGCCAAGAGCCGCAAGGAAGGTAAAGACCATCCCACCACCAATTAGCAAGTTATCAACCCGTGGTAGCAGAGCTGAGATGACGCCTAGCTTGTCGGAAACTTTAGATCCACCAAGAACAACAGTGTATGGATGTGAGTCGCTTCTTACCAGCTGTTCAAGAACAGAAAGTTCCTTTTCAACTAGATATCCAGCCGCAGCAGGAAGGAGGCTTGCAATCTCATAAACGCTTGCTTGCTTTCTATGAAGAACCCCAAAACCATCTCCCACATACACATCTGCCAGCTCGGCAAGGTCTGCTGCAAAGTCATGTCGCTCAGTCTCAGAATCACTAGTTTCGGCAGCATGAAAGCGGAGATTTTCTAGAAGTAGAACGTCTTTGTTCTCAAGAATAGAGACCTGATTACTGGCTTCCCTACCCACGCAATCCTTAGAAAACGAGACGGGTTGATCAAGAAGTTCAGAAAGTCTCTTGGCTATTTGGCGTAGAGAGTATTTCTCTACTCTGGCTCCATCTGGTCTGCCAAGGTGTGAGCAGATAATGACTTTTGCACCCTGGTCGATTAGATACTTGATGGTCGGTAGCGAGGCTCGGATTCTTCCGTCGTCGCTGATGACGCCGTTATCTATCGGAACATTCAGGTCACAGCGGAGCAGTACCCGCTTTGATTCAAGCTGACCAAGGGTAGATAGATTTCTCAAAATTAGAGTTTGTTCGCAACCAAAACAGTAAGGTCAACAAGTCTGTTTGAGTAACCCCACTCGTTGTCATACCAGGCGCTAATCTTCACAGTGTTGTCAATTACCTTCACTAGTCCCGCGTCAAAAATCGAGGAATGTGGGTCGGTCACGATATCGGAAGAGACGATCTCATCTTCGGTGTAAAGAAGGATTCCCTTGAGAGGTCCAGCTGCTGCTTTCTTGTAGGCGGCCTTGATCTCTTCGATTGTTACCTTCTTGGCCGATACCAGTGTCAAGTCAGTAATCGAACCTGTCGGAACTGGAACACGAAGAGCAAAGCCATCAAGTTTGCCTTTTAGTTCTGGAAGCACAATGCCGATGGCCTTCGCTGCGCCAGTTGATGATGGAACGATGTTTATTGCGGCGGCTCGTGCACGGCGCAGGTCACCGTGGGGACCATCCTGAAGGTTCTGATCAGCGGTGTAGGCATGGATTGTGGTCATCAGACCATTGACAATCCCAAACTCATCGTTGAAGACCTTTGCCAAAGGGGCAAGACAGTTGGTTGTGCAGGACGCGTTTGAGATGATGTGATGCTTTGCTGGATCGTAAAGATGCTCGTTAACTCCAATAACGAAGGTTGCATCTTCACCGGTGGCCGGTGCCGAGATAAGAACCTTTTTTGCTCCAGCCTCGATGTGTTTGACGGCGTCTTTGGCATCTGTAAAGCGACCGGTTGACTCGATAACGATGTCGACACCAAGATCCCCCCAACCAAGGTTTGCAGGGTCTTTTTCAGCCAAAACTTTGATTTTGTAGTCACCAACCAGAATGTGCTGGCCATCGACTCGAACATCTTGGTTTAGGCGACCTGTAACAGAGTCATATTTGAGTAGATGAGCGAGGGCCTTCGGGTCCGATAGATCATTTACAGCGACGATCTCAAGATCGGTACCTTTGGCTAGTTCAGCTCTAAGGTAATTGCGACCGATTCTTCCAAAGCCATTAATGCCAACTTTTGTAGTCAAGGTATTCCATTTCGCTTGGCGCCAGAGGCGCGATATTCAACAGGAAATCCACGCAGCCTCGGGTGGAATTATCAGACTAGCAGTAAGCCCTTTGTTTGTCCGCGAGCTGCCTCAAAACGAGCCTGTACGTCCGGCCAAGACACGATCTTCCAGAATGCAGCAACGTAATCAGCCTTCACGTTTTGGTAGTCCAGGTAGAAGGCGTGCTCCCACATGTCCAGCATCAAAAGCGGAATTGTGGCGGGAGCAAGGTTCCCCTGGTGGTCGTAGAGCTGCTCAATGATTAGCTTTTGGCCAAGAATGTCCCAGGCAAGAATTGACCACCCAGAACCTTGGATACCAAGTGCGGATGCGGTGAAGTGGGCTCTAAAACCGTCGTAGCTTCCGAAGAACTCGTCGATAGCTGCTGCCATTTCACCGGTTGGCTTATCGCCACCATCCGGGCTCAGGTTCTTCCAAAAAACAGTGTGGTTTACGTGACCTGCGAGGTTGAATGCTAGGTCCTTCTGTAGCTTGTTAACCCAAGTCAGGTCGTTCTTATCTCTTGCTTCTGCAAGCAGTTCAAGAGCGCTGTTTGCTCCGTTGACGTAGGCAAGATGATGCTTGTCGTGATGCAATTCCATGATTCGACCAGAGATGTTTGGCTCGAGTGCGCCGTAGTCGTAACCAAGATCTGGAAGTGTGTATTTGCCCATTTACTGTCCTGTCGCTGTTACCAATGGTCTGATAGCCAAACATTATCACAGTTGAGAAAATCAAGCCCAACACTCGTTTTACATAGAAGACATTGCTAGTTGCGGCATGGCTCCTACGTCGAGAAGAACCCTATTCCTTTTGGTCTCGCCTTCTGAAGAGCAAGATCCAGAAGAAGGTCACTACACCAAGGAAGGCAAGCCCAAGTAGCACTGTTGGAAGATAACTCTCTGCCGAAGCCGTGTAATCCGAGACGACCACACCTACGGCTACAGACCGAGTTTCACCCGTCGGCGTCAGCCCGTTTAGCTGAACGGTGTGCTCGCCAGCAAGTATCTCTGAAGGTAACGGCAGGCTACCTTCAAAGCTTCCGGAGCTATCCGTCAGCACGCTTCCGAGCTCTCTTGGATCGGAGAATAGCCAGATCACAACATTGGTGTTGGGAGCAAATCCCGATCCTGAGAAGGATGCACTGCTCCGCGCGGTTAGGACGAGCTTTCCGTCAGAATTCAAGTTGGGGGCCTCACCGTTTTCCGAAGAGGCGCTTAGGGAAATGGTGAAACCATCACCCTCGACGACCAAACCTGTATTTTCTTGATTAGGGAACAGTGACACAAGAATGGGGGAACCATCGACCAGCCCAATTGATTCAAGAGGTGCCAGTTTCGGTAAACCCTCTTCAGTGAATGTAACACCCAGCTGGTCAGAAATTTTCGCAACAGACTCTGGCGACAGAGCACTCGGCACATTCGGTACGGCTACTAGTGCTGGTGAAGGGCTAGGCAATGGGGAAGGTGATGGACTTGGCCGGACTACCCTCGGAGGGCGAGTAACAGTTGGTTTCGGCGAAGGTGTGGCAACTGGAGCAACGGCAACCGTAACGATTCCCGATGTTGCGCTGATCGAATTTGAGGCAGCGGAGTCCCCAATCGAGTTCACGGCCTTCAGGGTAATTGGGTAGGAAGTTCCGTTGGTTAGTGAGGTTGTACCATCCAGGGACAGCTTTGTAATCGATATCGGTGAGGTTGTCTGAGATGGTGAAAGAGCACGATAGTTCACGCCGTCGGTCGAGTATTTGTAATTGGTTATGGAGCTACCACCGTTATCTGAGGGTAGAGTAAAAGACACTTTCAATTCAGCATCAAGCGTTTCAATGCTCGCAACTGCAGGTGCGGCCGGAGCTGTTGCTTGAGGTGTTCCTGATGCAGATGAGCTCTGCACTCCTGACGAAGAGCTCTTTGCTCTTAGTCTCACTGTGTAAGAGGTTCCGTTTGTCAACCCGCTTATGACAATCGGACTAGTCACGGAGCCTGAACTGGTCCAGGTTGAGCCATCGTTCGTCGAATACTCATAGTCCGTGATTGGGAAGCCACCGTTTCCTGTTGGAGCGGTAAATGGCACAGTGAGTTTTCCATTTCCCGCAACCAGTGTTCCAACAGTCGGTGCGCTCGGAGCTCCTGGAATCGTGACCAGAGAGCTAGAAGACCAAGTTCCAAGTGTCGGTGAACTATTTAGGTCCCCCGTGAGAGCTGCGACCTGAAATATGTAATGTGTCCCATTTGTGAGGCTTGAAATCGTGCGAGTCAATGATGATGTATCAAAGTCTGAACCGTGTGTGGTCCATGAAGAGCCGTTGTTTGTTGAGTACCTGATTCTGTAACCAACAATAGGATCCGCACTCGTTGGCGCTGTCCAAGATGCTGTGACGGATGCGTTTCCAGAGGCAACCGTTGGAGCAGTGGGTGCCGAAGCGGAGGCAACGCTTCGAACAACTTCTGCGAGGTCCGCGATCTGGCCAGCCGCGTAGAACCAGGTGATTGATGTGCTGGCACTGGCAGCGAGGTTGCCAACAGGCAATGAAATTGCATAGGAGCCATCCCCGGTTAATTCAATCGGAGAAAGAGTCGGGTTCAGGTTGTAGGAGTTACTAAAATCGCAGCAGCTATCGATTGCAGTTTTTGTGTTCGGTGTTGTTGAGTAGAAAAGGATCCCCTCGCTATCAGTTGATATTCGGATTGCTGAAGAAGCGTCAGATCGGTTACTAATCTTGGAAAAGGCACCATTAACAATGTTTCCGCGTTCTTTCAATGTGGAATCGGAATTGCCAACCCAGTCATCGCGCGTTCCAATCCAAATCATGACATTGTT
>WLDW01000035.1 GCA_009704605.1 Actinomycetota bacterium | reverse complement strand
ACTGCTTTGTCTCTTGCCTCAGAAGCTTCTACCTGGGTAAGAGTTCTATCCATTGCCCTAAAGCGAAGTGCAAAGGTCAGCGACTTTGAGTTTTCGGCGATGTTACTGCCACGGTAGTCATCGGTCAGTGAGATATCTTCTAGTAGCTCGCCGCAACCTTCTCGAACTGTGTTCATAAGCTCCAGCGCTGGAACATCAAGGCTTACGACTAAAGAAAGGTCCTGGGTTAGGGCAGGCAAAGTGCCAATTGGCTTTGCAACCACCGATTCAGGGGCTGCGTTTATAAGCGCATCCAAATCAATTTCAAAGACCCCAACTGTTCTTGGTAAATCGGCTTGCTTGGTTATAGCTGGCGCAATCTCCCCAACAAATCCCACAACCTTGTTTCCAACTAGTAGTTCTGCAGATCTTCCGGGGTGATATCCGGTTGGCTCGGCCTGCTTGATATCAAACGAGACCCCAATGGCCTGGCCAACAAGTTTTGCCGCGTAAAGAGCGTCTTGGACGCCAAAGCGAACTGGCTTCTGACCAGGCTGAGCGTCACTTCTGTTACCAAGGAAGATCCCGGCTAGATGTTTGGGTTGCAATGGAATGCTCGCGTTCAACGCCTTTATGTCGGCATCACTTGGACGAGAAGAAGTATCTGGGAAGGCAACTTTTGTTTGCTTTACGGAAATAAACACCGATCCTTGTTCAACCAGAGCCAAATCAGTAAAGCCGCGGGAGAGATTTCTCCTTGCGGTTTCAATAAGACCTGGAATCAAAGACAACCTGAGCTGTGCTGCTTCTTCTTGAATTGGGTTCGCAAGGGTTACCGCCTGCTTGGAATCTTGGAACCAGCCATTTTGTTCTGCGGAAACAAACGGGTAACTAAGCACTTCAACGTAGCCTGCGGTTGCTAGGGCATCTAGCGCACCAGATCTAAACTGCTGGGCTCTAGAAAGTCCTTTTCCTGGAGGAGCAATTGGTAATCTGCTAGGAATTCTGTCGTAGCCCAAGATGCGGGCGATTTCTTCAACTAGATCCGTTTTGTCAACTAGGTCTGGTCGCCAGCTTGGAGGTGTGACCTTGAGGCCCGAAGCGTCTTTGGCCGTAACTGCACCAATTTCTGTAAGAACCTTATTGATTTCATCTTCGCTGTAATCAACGCCTACCAACGCAGCGGCAAAACCCTTAGGTAGCAAAATCTCTGGCTGCTTGGTTAGGTCGGTGAATGTTGCTCCAAGTTTTCCAGCACTGGCTCCAGCTAGCTGCTCCAATAGTTGAACAACTCTTGCGGCTGCATACTCTCCCACCTTTGGGTCCACACCGCGTTCATAGCGCTTGGATGCTTCCGAAAACAGCTTGTGCCTTCTGGCCGAGCGGGCCACCGAAACTGAATCAAAATGCGCTGCTTCAATCAATATGTTCTTGGTTGAATCAGAAACCTCAGTTGAGAATCCACCCATCACTCCAGCTAGCCCAATTGGACCCGAGTCATCGGTAATTAGCAGGTCCTCTTCGTGAAGCTTTCTAACTTGTCCATCAAGAGTCTTAAGTGTTTCACCTTTAGTTGCGCGGCGGACAACCAAGCCACCCTTAATCTTGTCCAGATCATACGCGTGTACCGGTTGACCAAGCTCAAGCATTACGTAGTTTGTGATGTCGACCGCAAGTGAGATGGATCTAACGCCAGCGAGCTTTAGTCTTGAGCGCATCCAGGTTGGAGTTGGCTTCGTGGCATCAACATTTATTGCAGTGCGAAGCACAAAACTCTGAGAGGTTTTTCTACCTCTGATTGGAGCTGTGTCGGTTATCTTCAGTCCAAAGCCGACACCAGCAACTAGTGGAGCAAGAGTAATTGGGTCTTTATAACTACTTCCTGTGGCGTGCGAATACTCTCTGGCAATGCCACGAATCGAAAGACAATAACCGCGATCTGGCAATACATTTACCTCGGCTGCGGTGTCGGCTAATTCGAGTAATTCGATAGCATCTGTTCCAACTTCAGGATCAAGGCCAATTGAGGCAAGCCTAAGGATGCCATCGTGATCATCGCTAAGACCTAGCTCTCGACCAGAGGCGATCATTCCAACGCTTATGTGACCGTAAGTGCTGCGAGCAGAAATTGCAAAGTTACTTGGTAGCACCGCGCCTGGCAAGCTAACAACTACCTTGTCTCCGGCTTCAAAATTTGAAGCACCGCAAACAATTCCCCGAACATCCGCGCCACCATCAGCTGCCTTCTTGCCCTTCGGCGCAACTCTTACCTGACACCAGCGAATTGTTTTGCCATTGGTTTGCGGCTCGTCAGCAAACTCAAGCACTTCGCCAACAACGATTGGTCCGGAAAGATCAAAGCTATGGACGCCTTCTTCTTCTAGGCCAACTTTTACTAAAGCTTCCATTACTGACTCTGCGGTTGAGCCCTTTGGTAAAGAAACGTGTTCAGCAATCCAACTAAGTGGCGCTCTCATTAGAGCACCATCCCAAACTGCTTAGAAAAACGAATGTCGCCTTCAACCATGTCGTGCATGTCGGTAACTTCATTTCTAAACATCAGGGTGCGTTCGATTCCCATTCCAAATGCGAAACCTGAATAAACCTCTGGATCAATTCCGCTGGCGCGCAAAACATTTGGATTAACCATTCCGCAACCACCCCACTCCACCCAGCGAGCGCCACCTTTGGCACCAGGATGCCAAACATCTAGCTCAGCCGATGGTTCGGTGAATGGGAAAAATGAAGGACGTAATCTGATTTTTGCTTCATCACCAAACATGATGCGAGCGAAGTGCTCCAATGTTCCGCGAAGATCTGCCATGCTCAAACCCTTATCGATCGCCAAACCCTCGACCTGGTGAAACACCGGTGTGTGAGTAGCGTCAAGTTCGTCAGTTCTAAAGACTCTTCCTGGGCACAGAACAAATATCGGTGGCTTGCGATCTAGCATCGATCGCACTTGCACCGGTGAGGTGTGGGTGCGAAGAACCAGTTTTTGATCTAGCGGCTCAACAAAGAAAGTGTCCTGCATCGCGCGGGCTGGGTGGTCGGCATCAAAGTTCAAGGCATCGAAGTTGAACCACTCGCTTTCAAGCTCCGGGCCCTCGGCTATCTCCCAACCCATGCCAACAAAGACGGAGGATATCTTTTCTTGCAGCAAGCTAAGGGGATGTCTGGCGCCAAGGCGAGCTGGGCTTGCTAGGGCAGTTACATCTAAGAACTCCCCCGCTAACTGGAGCTTTTCTTCTTCTAGAGAAAGCGCGCTCTCGCGCTTTTCGAAAGCTTCAGCGATTTGGGCTCTGGCCGATCCAACTAGTTTTCCGGCTTCGGCCTTCTGATCAGCCGGCAATTTCCCTAGCCTGGCGCTAAGGCTTGCAAGGACGGAAGAGTCCCCAGAGACTGCGGCTCGGACCTTCTTCAGATCCGCCATGGAACTGGCTCCAGCTATTTGATCGAGGGCGTTTTTAGTAGCAGATTTAACCTCTGCCGGGGATATTGCCTCTGAGCTTGCCATAAATAATAAGTGTAGCGATTAGCCATTCTGGGCAAAGGCTGACGCGTATAGGCAAACGCTGGCAGCTGTCGCAAGATTTAGTGACTCAGCGGCTCCATAAATAGGTACCTGAACCAAAGTGTCAGCAAGAGCTGCTACCTCGGGCTCCAGACCCCAAGCTTCGTTGCCAAAAAGCCAAACGGTTGGCTTAGCCAAAGAAGCTGAATCAACACTCGCAAGAGATGAGCCATTGATATCGGCTGCCAATACCTCAAGCCCGGCTTGCTTGAGTGAAGCAATGGAGTGCTCGATGTCTGCTTCAACCACAAACGGAAGATGAAACATCGAACCGGTTGTTGATCTAACTACTTTGGGGTTATAGATGTCTACGCTTCCCTTACTAAACACAACTGCGTCCGCGCCCGCAGCATCAGCTGCGCGCAAAACTGTTCCGGCGTTTCCTGGATCACGGATCTGGGCTAGAAAAGCAATCAGCTTTGGCTTAGCTGCCAAGACATCATCAAGGGATACGTGGAACTGCTGACAAATCGCAACAACACCCTGCGGAGTCGTGGTGTCACTTAGGGCTTTCAATGCAGCATCAGAAACAATCGTGAGAGTTACTCGGGCCTGTTCGGCGCGCGAAATAAGGTCAGGGTATTTTTCTTGAAATGTTTCAGTCGCAAAGATTTTTTCAATCAACTTCGGTCTTTGAAGGGCTTCTTTTAGACCCTGTGGACCCTCAAGAAGAAAGAGCCCGGTTTCTAACCGGGACTCCTTCTTAGTAAGTTTTGCGACCCCTTTTATTTCCGCTGCCGAAGGGTCTTGAATCACTTTGGGCTAGCTCGCCTTTGGTGCTGAGGTGTCTTTTGGAAGTGCTGCCTTTGCAGTTGCAACCAAAGACGCGAAGGTCTTTGGTTCGTTAACTGCAAGGTCAGCCAGAATTCTCCGGTCAACTAGCACACCAGCAAGACCTAGGCCCTGGATGAAGCGGTTGTAAGTCATTCCGTTTGCGCGAGATGCAGCGTTGATGCGCTGGATCCACAGTCTTCGGAAATCACCCTTGCGTGCTCTGCGGTCGTTGAATGCATAGACCAGCGAGTGCAGCATCTGCTGCTTCGCCATACGGTAAAGCCTGGAACGTTGTCCGCGGTAACCCTTTGCGCGCTCTAATACAACGCGACGCTTCTTCAGCGAGTTGACTGCGCCTTTTACTCTTGCCATTTTCTAACTCCTAAAAAATTTGGGCCGGTTACTTACCGAGCTGCTTCTTGATGGTCTTGAAGTCGGCAGCCGAAACTACCTGGTCAGCGTTCAAACGACGCTTGCGTCTAGATGACATGTGCTCAAGGTTGTGGCGCATGTTGATCTGCTGCTTCATTAGCTTGCCACTACCGGTAAAGCGAAAACGCTTCTTGGCACCCGAATGGGTCTTCTGCTTTGGCATTTACTTCTCTCCTGTTTTTATAGCAGCCTCTATGACTACTTCCTCGGTTGTTACCGCTTTGGCTTCAGCTTTTGCAGCCTTATCCGCAGCTTTCTTGGCGTCTGCCTTAGCTTCCGCTTTGTTTCTAAGTGGACCGATTACCATCACCATGTTTCGGCCGTCAATCGAAGGTGTTGATTCAACTGCGCCAAACTCGGTAACTTCTTCAGCCAACTTCTGTAGCAACTTGATGCCCATCTCTGGTCGAGATTGCTCTCTTCCTCGGAAGACCACCATCACCTTCACCTTGTCGCCGGCTTTCAGAAACTTCTCAATCTGAGCTTTCTTGGTGCCGTAATCATGACCGTCAATCTTCAAACCAAAACGCACTGTCTTTAGAACAGTGTTGACCTGGTTCTTGCGGGCTTCACGAATTTTCTGTGCGGCTTCGTACTTGAACTTGCCAAAATCCATGAGCTTCGCAACTGGAGGGCTGGATTGCGGTGAGACCTCAACGAGGTCTAAGTCTGCTTGCTGCGCCATGCGCAGTGCATCCTCAATCTTTACAACGCCAACCTGCTCTCCTAGAGCACCCACGAGGCGAACCTCGGGAACTCTGATGCGGTCATTGATGCGGGGATCGCTGATATTTACTCCTATACAGATATGACTTAGGCCACACTAAGGAGCATCTTGCCCAAAGGAGCAGAAACAAAAAAGCTTTACCCGGCAACCTATTTAGCGGAAGACGCGGGTGGGAAACTAATCCACTTCTGACCGAGATACAAGACCTCGGAGCCATGGGATAGCCTAGCATGAGACGCCCTGAAGGAGAATAGTTGTCTGATTACGACGAAATCGACCAGCAGATCACTGAGATTTCTGACCTGCCAGCAGTTGAGGTCATTGGCCGCTACGCCGTCGATCTTCTGAGTGTGGCCGCGGTCCAGTGTGGGCTAGCTGCCGATGGCCGAAAAGGCGACCTCGATGAGGCCAGAAAGCTAATAACTGCGGTGGCTGGCCTGATTACTGCAGCCGCTCCTGACCTAGGCGATCACCACGCCAGACCTCTAAGAGATGCCCTGCGCCAAGTCCAACTTGCCTTTCGAGAAGCATCTGTAATCAAGGACGCTCCAGGCCAAGGCCCGGGCGAGAAATTCACTGGCCCAGTTAACTAGCCAACAGCTTTATTGAAACCGAGTCCACGGCCAGTGCAAACTCTTCACTTTCTGCCCAGTACTTACTTACTCGCTCCAATAACTCCCTGACATCAGCAGGGCTTACCCCATTTACTAACTTGAGAGCAACTTCTAATTCTGCGCTAGCTAACTTCGCTTCTGGATCTGCAGACCTAAGCTCAAAATTAACCACCTGACTCTCGCTTGCAACTGAGCGCTCGATAACTTCCCTAACTGAAGGGGTCAGCTCGGCTGGTTGCCAGGCAAGCGACTGGGCTATTCGAGCAATTGCGGGACGACGAATCACAAATTCTGTTTCACTTCCCGGGTCAATAACCACCCTGGTGCTTAGCTGCGAGGCAGCAGCTAAGCAAACTCTGATGGCATCGGTTGGAACTGGTCTGGCACTTGGATTCCAGCGCTGCATGGCAGCAACTGAAGAAAACACAACTAGCGCTTCTTGATCATCTGGTGCCTTTACGGTCACGATAGAAAGCTCTGCGCTCTTATCGACTTCGAGACCGTTGGCACCAATTTCAGATTCACCAAGTTGTGCAAGCAGTGGCACCAGTAGCCTCGAAACCCTAAGGGCATCAACAACATCCGCCTGACCAAGATCACCAGATCGAAAACCTGAAATAGCAGTTACAAACTCTTTGGGGGCGGAGCCGTCATCGCCAGCAAAACGGTTTTCTTCAAGCTCTCTACCTTCCCAAGGAACACCGGCCGAATCCGATAAACGATTTGGGTTCATTTCGTAGCTCACGAGTTAACAACCTTGAGTGCCTGCTCGAGGCTAAAGCGCCCAACATACAAAGCTTTGCCCAGGATTGCGCCGGCTAAACCCTTGGATCTCAGGCCCACAAGGGCCTCTAGGTCTGAAAGCTCACCAATGCCACCGCTAGCAATAACTGGCTTGCCAGTTAGCGAAAGAACTTGTTCCAGCAGTTCAAGATTGGGTCCATTCAAAGACCCGTCTCTTTTGATATCAGTCACGACGTATCTTGCGCAAGCAATCTGTTCTAGCTGCAGTAGCACTAGCTCTAGATCTCCAACGGCCTCGCCACTTCCGCGTGCAACCAATCTTGAACCTGAAACATCTAGAGAAACAGATATTTGCTTGCCATAGGTTGAGATTGCTGATTCGACCCAAGGCATGTCCATTAGCGCAGAGGTTGCAAGATTAATTCTGCTGGCCCCTGTTTGCAAGGCTGCTGTAAGGGATTCCTGGTCACGGATTCCACCAGAGACTTGCACATTGATTCCAGAGCAACGCGAAACAACTTCAGAAATTAGCTTTCTGTTTTCACCCTTACCGTATGCGGCATCTATATCGACTAGGTGGATCCAGTTGGCTCCTGAGGCAATCCACTCAGAAGCAATGTCCATTGGTGAGCCAAACGACTCATGGGAGTTCTCGTTGCCAGGTCGTACAGACAGACCGTTGGAAACATCTATTGCAGGTAGCAGTTCGAATGAGGAAAGTTCATGTGCTCCAGCTGCGCCAGTATCCTGGCGGCTTGCATTGTTATCTTGGCTACTCACCTTTTAACAGTAGCGCCGGGTTTTACGGACGCGAATAGGTTTGTAAGCGGCCCGCAGCAAAACCTACTAAGGAAGCGCGAGCCTGTCTCCTGCAACCAGGTCAACGCTTTGCAGGTTGTTTAGCAAGATAATCTCGGTAACCCAGTCCTGCTGGTTTTGACCTT
>WLDW01000034.1 GCA_009704605.1 Actinomycetota bacterium | reverse complement strand
ACTTGAATAACGGACTATTGACTGCCGAAGAGGTGATTTCGGCCGCTATAAAGAGGTATGACCAAGATCTAGCTCCAATCGAGTCAGTTGAGGCTTTCGTTAGGCAGATCATTGGCTGGCGGGAGTATATAAACGGTATGTATTGGTTCCTCGGCCCCGAATACAAAGAGCTCAACGGACTTGCTGCCAAGAAAGAACTCTTGCCACTGTTTGTTGACTCCTCCAAGACCAAAATGAACTGCGTCAAGCAAGTGGTGGCTCAGGTTGAAACTAGAGCCTGGACCCACCACATTCCAAGATTGATGATTCTTAGCAATCTTGCCCTGGTTACAGGAACCAATCCACAGCAGTTTTTGGATTGGATGCGGGAGCAATTCATCGATGCTGCAGATTGGGTAATGGTTCCAAACATCATCGGCATGGGAGTCCACGCTGACGGTGGAAGGCTAATGACTAAGCCCTACGCCGCAGGCGGTGCATACATCTCTCGGATGACTCAGTACTGCAAGGGTTGTGAGTATGACCCTAAGAAGCGAGTTGGCGATGATGCTTGTCCGTTTACAACTTTGTATTGGGATTTCTTGGATCGACACAAAGCGCAGTTCTCCAAGAACCACCGCATGAGTCAGCAAGTAAATGGTCTTACCAGACTCAGTGACTTACCCGAGCTTAGAGTTCGCGCCAAGAAGGTTCTGCAAGGTCTAAGCGATGGAACCGTTTAGTCAACGCTTAGCTTGATCAGGTATTGACCGCCGCCCGCAGAAATCTCTGTTGCAAATTTCACTCCTGGAGCAAGCCGTGAAAGCCGATCCAGTAACCAACTGGAGGCTTGCTCGGCGTCTAATTCGCTCGGGCATCTAGCGACCGCTTCGCGGCCACCTTTTCTAAGCAGACGCTCTACCGTTTCAAAAATGGGTGCAGGGTCAGAAACTAAAAGATCATTGGACCAGGATATAACCGGAGCGATCTTGCCTCGCTTGGTATTGCACGCTCTGTGGGCAAGTCGCTCTGTCGCTACAGTTCCTTTTTTGCCCTTGGCATCCTGATAGCTATCGGCGCTTGGACCTAGGTCGGAGTTGACTGAAGCGTCTGGGTCAACTGGGGCATCACACAACCAGCAACGCCAATTATCCTTGGTGCCAACTGCATCTAGATCACTCATTGTTCCACCTTCTGTATCACCCTAGCTGTAGCACAACAGCGATTCTCTCGATTACCTGTGACCTTACTGTGCATTACTTGAGTATTGACTGAAATGGCCAACTACACCTCTAGCCTTAGGGAATGGAGAATTTATTTGACACAATCGGTGGCTTGCCACTTCACCCACTCACAGTCCACGCAGCAGCGGTTTTAATACCCCTTTCAGCTCTGGCTCTCGCGATCTTGGTCTTTGTTCCAAGATGGCGCAAAACATACTTTCCACTCACCATCGGATTCTTAGCGGTATCGGTTGGCCTAGCCTTCGCGGCTAAGCAATCGGGTGAGGCTCTCGCAGAGCGGGTTGGAAACCCAGCTTCCCATCAGGCACTTGGCGACATAATGTTCCCAGCATCAATAGGACTGTTTTTCCTAGGACTAGCTTTCTACTTAATTACTCGAACCGAAAGACCCAAGTGGACCATGCAGCTTGCTGGTTCTCTAGCAACCGTTGGAGTTGTTGGGGTAGTCGTGCTTTCAGTTCTCGTTGGTCACTCTGGTGCTGAAGCCACTTGGGCTAGTCGAATCTCTTCTGGCCAGGGTCAGGACCTTCCTGGAACAACGGACCCTTCAGCCAGTCCCGGTTCGGGAATCACTGCAGCTGAGGTCGCACAGCACAACACAGCTGCCGACTGCTGGAGCGTTATAAACGGTAACGTTTACGATCTAACAACCTACCTCCCAAGACACAAGGGTGGACCTGGGGTTCTCACTGGTATCTGTGGCAAGGACGGGACTAGTGCATTCACTGGTCAACACAGTGGACAGGCCGCACCTGCCACGGACTTATCATCACTTTTGGTTGGCGTTTTAGCCAGCGCTTCAGGGGTTCCTGGCTCAACCCCAAATACATTCCCTAGTTCAAGTCCCAATGCAGCCATAACTTCACAGGAAGTTCAAAAGCACGCTTCGAGTCAAGATTGCTGGAGCGTAATCAACGGGCAGGTTTATAACCTGACTACATATGTCAATTCACATCCAGGAGGCGCAGCATTGATTAGTTCAATCTGCGGCAAGGATGGTTCTGCTGCGTTCTCGGGGCAGCATGCCGGAGCAGCAACACCTGCAAATGTCTTATCAGCCTTTGCGATTGGACAACTAACTGGAGCCTCGACCCTACCCGATGCCCAAGTTCAGGAATCCGACGAAGAAAACGAAGAGGAAAACGACGACTAGCCACTTTGGCAAGTTGATTAGACGAATCCTTCATAACTAAAGAGTTACTTCTAACAGTCAACAATCGGGATTCTGTGAGAGATTGTAACTATAGGAAGAATAGTTATCCCAGAAAGAGTCTTTAGGAGACCAAAAGATGAAAAAGCGACGTTGGATGTGGTTTTTGGGTTCAGCCGCTGTTTTGATAGCGATTATCGCTTCAATAGCGATCCCGGCTCTTACAGAGCAAACTCAGTATGAAACCTATGAGGTCACACCAACTGCTGTTGTGAAGACCGTTGCTGCTAATGGTCAACTGGCCGAGTCGCAGCTATTGGCCTATGGCCCAAGTCAGCAACCAATTCTTGTTTCCGCCAATGGATCGCAGGTAGTTCCTGCCCAGTTTGGTATCAGCTTAGAAATCAATCAAATAGAGGTAACCGAGGGTCAATCGGTTTTAGAGGGAGATCTACTTTTTAGTTACAACTCCCAACTAGGGCAATCGGTTGAGGTTACTGCCATAGCCGATGGAATTGTTCGCTCGGTTGATACCTCTGAGGGTCTTCGAACTTCTGGACAAGTAGTAAGTGTTGGAAGTGCTGTCCCGGTGGTTTCTGTTTTTGCCAGCGAGTATGACGCCGACCTTGTAGACATCGGGCAAAAAGCCAGCATCGAACTAGATGCCATCAACGCCGTTTTTGAAGGTGACGTTATCTCTATCGGACAGGTCGCAAGATCTGTAAGCGGTATCAAGCAGTACGAGGTTTTGGTTGAAGTAACTAAGATTCCAACCGGAGCACGCTTTGGCATGAGCGCAACTGCGGAAATTGAAGTGGAGCGATCCGCTTCGGTCCTGGCTGTTCCATTCAGTGCTCTCATTGGTGAGTTACCAGAGGTACAGATTTTGGTCACCGGTGCCTCCGGCGAGCAAACCGTATCCACCGTGGAGGTCAAACTTGGAACTCGTGGAGACAGTCTGGTTGAAATAACTTCGGGCCTTGAAGCAGGAGATCTTGTCGTCATGGGTATATCGGGAGATGTTCCAAGCCCAGTAAAGTTCGGTCCTCCGCCCGGAGCCAGAAATAATGGCTAATGAAGTTGTTCGGTTAGACAAAGTTCGCCGAGATTACTTAGTTGGTGACCAGGTCACCACTGCCCTAGATGGCGTTGATCTAGTAATTGAGCGTGGTGAATTTGTTGCCATTGTTGGACCATCTGGAAGCGGTAAGTCCACCATGATGAATCTAATTGGTTGCCTCGATAGACCAAGTGCTGGAACAGTACTGATATCCGGAGACCCAACCAACGAACTATCAGATAACGAACTAACAAGTCTTCGCTCGAAAGCAATTGGCTTTGTGTTTCAGCAGTTTCAGCTGCTTCCAAACACCACCGCCATTGAAAACGTCATGGCCCCGCTTTTGTATCAAGGCATTAGCTCCAAGCAAGCAAAGAAGTCAGCATCACAGATGCTGACCAAGCTAGGCCTCGGAGACCGCCTAAATTTTGACCGCAATCGGCTTTCTGGTGGCCAGCAGCAAAGAGTTGCTATCGCAAGGGCATTGGTCACAAGCCCAGACATCGTCTTAGCTGATGAGCCAACCGGAGCGCTGGATTCCAAGACCGGCGCTGCGGTAATTGACTTATTGAAAGACCTGCATAGAGAAGGTAGAACCATCGTTTTGATTACCCACGATCTAGAGATCGCAGCTAGCGCTCCAAGAAGAGTCTTTTTGCGAGATGGCCAGATCGAGCGCGACGAAAGAGGTATCAGGTGAGATTTCTTGGAACCGCAGCCTTAGCGCTAAATCGAATTTGGGCCACCAAAGTGAGGTCAATGCTGACAATGCTCGGGGTGGTAATTGGTGTTGCGGCCATCGTGGCTTTGACTTCTATTGTTGATGGAGCATCCCAGGGAATCAACAAATCTCTTGCGACCTTAGGAACTAACCAGCTCAACATCACCGCCATGGATCCAGATGCCTTGACGGAGCTTGACGCAAATGCCCTGGCCGAACTTGAAAACGTCTCTGTGATGTTTGTTCAGTCTCAAAACGAGGGAACCATTGCAACCGGTGACACAAGAGTAAACGCTCGATTAGTTGGAGTGTCTTCTAAGTACTTCCAGGCCGTAAAGCCAGAAATTGCACTGGGTTCTTATCTTTCGAGTAGCTCCTTTGCCCAAACTGCCAAAGACGTAGTCTTTGGAGCTGACGCAGCAAATGATGTTGGGCTAACCGCTGACATGCTGGGTGAAACCGTAAAGCTAAACGGTCAGGACTTTAGATTGGTTGGAGTCTTAGACGATCAGGCAGGCTTTGGAACCAGCGGTCGGGTCTACGTGACACTGGACTCAGCGAGAAAACTCTTTAGCCAGTATCCATATGTTTCTAGCATTGTGATTCAGGCCAACACCCCAGAACAAGTTGATGCCCTGCAGCTTACGGCCGATAGTTTGCTTAGAGAGCGCTATGGTCTAGGCGCCGACACGGATGCTCGATACACCATCACTAACCAGGCTTCATTGATTGCGGCGGTTAGCTCCATTACTGACACTCTTGGTTTGTTGCTAACCGGAATTGCCGCTATCAGCTTGATTGTTGGTGGCATTGGAATCATGAACATCATGCTGGTTTCAGTTCGAGAAAGGACAAGAGAAATTGGTGTTCGAAGAGCCATTGGAGCTAAGCAATCAAACATATTGACGCAGTTCCTAATTGAAGCGATTGTGCTCTCTCTCGCTGGTGGTGTGATCGGGCTAATCCTTGGTGAGATCGCAGCCTTCTTCTTGGCAATCCTGGGCGACTGGGTCTTTGCAATAAAGCTAGATACTGTTGTGCTGGCTCTTGGCTTTAGCTTGCTAGTTGGAGTGGTCTTTGGAGTTTGGCCTGCAAGAACTGCAGCCAAATTGGAGCCTATTGATGCGCTCCGGTTTGAGTAGCACTTTAGTTTTTTGCACTGAGTAGCTAGTAATCTTTTCTCCAGAGGAGATTTCATGAGAGCGCTGTTTATCCAACACGATCACGTGTCTCCGCTTGGCCCGGTTGGAGAAAGATTCCAGCAACTTGGTTTTGAGATTGAAACAATGCTTGTGGTTCCAGAAGATAAGTATCGTGAACCAAACATCGAAGTTGAATTTCCCGACTATTCAAACTACGACGTCATCATTCCACTTGGCTCACCTTGGGGAGCTTGGGATGATGCCTGTATAGGTAACTGGTTACAACCGGAACTGACTTGGATCAAAACTGCTATCGAAGCAGACGTTCCTGTTCTTGGAATCTGCTTCGGCGGTCAACTAATGGCAAGAGCGCTAGGAGGCTCTGTTGCACCAGGACCTAGACCTGAACTTGGCTGGACATACATATTTAGCGACCAACAAGACCTTGTATCAAATGGGCCTTGGTTTCAGTTTCACTACGACTACTGGAAAGTTCCTCCAGGAGCCAAAGAAATTGCACGAACCGCTCTGGCCTCGCAGGCCTTTACTTACCGCAAATCATTAGCCCTGCAATTCCACCCAGAACTAGACGTCGAAGTACTAGAGGGTTGGTTGATTTGGGATGGCAACGATGAGCTTGCAGAAGACGGTCAAGATCCAAAGGTTGTCATGGAGCAAACCAAAGCGCTAACTGCCGAGTCAAGGCAGCGAGCATTTGAATTGGTAGATAACTTCTTAGAAAAGATTGCTCTACTAAAGCCTTAGAAAACCTCTAACTAATCTTTATAGTGGCGTTACGTAGGCTCCAGAGATTCCACCATCGACCAAGAAGGTGGATCCAGTAATGAACGAGCTGTCGTCAGAAGCCAGGAACGCTACCGATGCAGCTAGCTCTTCAGGGTTAGCAAATCTTCCAATTGGAATGTGCACTAGCCTGCGAGCTGCACGCTCTGGATCTTTAGCAAACAGCTCCTGCAACAAAGGCGTGTTTACAGGTCCTGGGCAAAGTGCATTGACTCTAATTCCCTGTCTTGCAAACTGAACTCCAAGCTCTCGGCTCATCGCCAACACTCCACCTTTTGAGGCGGTGTATGAAATCTGGCTGGTGGCACTGCCCAGCACAGCAACAAACGATGCTGTGTTGATAATCGAACCAGACTGCTGCTTGGTCATGTGTCTAAGAGCTGCACGGCAGCAAAGGTAAACGCTTTTTAGGTTTACGTCTTGAACCTTTTGCCAAGCTGGAAGCTCGGTGGTTTCAATTGAGTCATCGTCCGGTGGTGAGATTCCGGCGTTGTTGAAAGCGATGTCGACGTGGCCAAATAGCTTTACTGTCTCATCAAATAGGTGGTTCACCTGAGCCTCGTCGGCTACGTTGACCTGAATGAAAGCGCCATCAACTTCGGCAGCTGCCTTTTCGCCCGATACCGGGTCCATGTCACCGATTACGACCTTGGCGCCCTCAGCCGCGAAGCGGCGAGCGGTTGCCAAGCCGATGCCGGAGGCACCGCCTGTGATTACTGCTACTTTGCCCGCTAGACGCTGGGTCAGATCTATCTTCTTTACTGTCATTTGTTTCTCCTAATCAGCGGGGTAGTAAACGGTTTTTTCTTCGGTGAAGTGAAGCGGTGCATCTGGTCCTAGCTCTCTTCCAAGACCAGATTGCTTGAAGCCTCCAAATGGAGTGTTGTATCGAACGGAAGAGTGAGAGTTCACAGAAAGGTTTCCACTCTCCAGTGCTCTAGAGACTCTGATTCCGCGTCCTAGGTCACGGGTCCAAATAGAACCACTAAGGCCGTATTCAGAGCTATTCGCAATTTCTAATGCCTCGGCCTCGTCCTTGAATCGGTAAACAGAAACAACAGGACCGAATATCTCCTCGGTCATGCAGCGATCAGTTAGTTTGCCTGGGGTGAGTACCGCAGGTGCCATGAAGTAACCCTTACCGGTTGGAGCATTTCCTCTAAAGGCAACATTGCCATCGGATAGATACTGCTCAACGTTTTCGAAGTGCTTCTTGGAAACTAGTGGCCCCATCTCGGTTGCCTCATCGGTTGGGTCACCGACTTTGTATGCCTTGACAGATTTTTCTAGACCATCCATAAAGCGGTCATAAACTGATGCTTCAACAAGAATCCTGCTTCTTGCGCAGCAGTCCTGTCCAGCGTTTTCAAAAACAGAACTTGGTGCAGCTGCTGCTGCCTTATCAACGTCAGCATCAGCAAAAACAATGTTGGCGCTCTTGCCACCAAGCTCGAGAGTTACTCTCTTGACCTGATCAGCGGCTTTACGCATAACTTGCTTGCCAACTTCAGTGGATCCAGTGAAGACAATCTTGCCAACCTTAGGGTGGGTCAGGAACCTATCTCCAACCACAGAGCCCTTACCTGGAATGACTTGGAAAAGTCCTTCTGGAAGGCCCGCCTCTAGAGCAAGCTCGCCAATTTTGATGCTAGATAAAGGTGTCCACTCGGCTGGCTTTAGTACAACTGCATTGCCAGCTGCCAGTGCTGGAGCAAAACCCCAGCTTGCAATAGTCATTGGGAAATTCCACGGAGTGATAACTCCAACAACACCAATTGGCTCATTGAAGGT